>JAJZLD010000010.1 GCA_021803785.1 Pseudomonadota bacterium
AAGCCCGTCTTCGTTGCCGCGACAAATGCACACCTGCCGGTGTTCTCCGGGCCCGAGGGCAGCGCGTCGCAGGTGCTCGAGCGTTATCGCGACTTCGCATCGCAACTGGCATCGATCAGCGCGGTGCCGGCCGCCCTGAATTACACGCAGCGGCAGGCCTGGCAGATCCGCCTCGAAGACGGGCTTGTGATCGAGCTTGGCCGTGATCAGCCCAATACCCCGCTGGGCGAACGCCTGGCGCGCTTCATATCAGTTTGGCCGCAGGCGCGCACTCGCCTGCAGGCGCCCGCGACGGTGGCTGACTTGCGTTACCCGACCGGATTTGCGGTGCAGGTCGCCGTGGCCCCCAGCAACAAGGCAAAACAATGAGCAAGGAATACAAGGATCTGATTGTCGGGCTCGACATCGGCACGTCTAAGATCACCGCACTGGTCGCCGAGATGAAGCCGGACGGCCGCTTCGAAGTGGTCGGCGCCGCGTCGCAGCCATCCAGCGGTTTGCGCAAGGGCGTCGTGGTCAACATCGAGGCCACCGTCGAGGCAATCTCAAAGGTCGTGCAGGAGGTCGAGATGATGGCCAACTGCAAGATCCGCGATGTCTACACCGGCATTGCAGGCAGCCACATCCGCAGCTTCAACTCGAACGGCATGACACCGATCAAGGATCGCGAGGTTACGCCGCTCGACGTTGAGCGCGTGATCGAAACGGCCAAGGCGATGCCGCTGCCGGCGGACCAGCAGATCCTGCACATCCTGACGCAGGAATTCATCATTGATGGCCAGGATGGTGTTCGCGAACCGATCGGCATGAGCGGCGTGCGCCTCGAGGTGAAGGTGCACATCGTCACCGGCGCGGTGTCAGCGGCACAAAACCTCGTCAAGTGCGTGCGCCGCTGCGGCCTAGAGGTCAACGACCTTGTGTTGCAGCCGCTCGCATCGAGCTTTGCGACCCTGACCGAGGATGAGAAAGAGCTCGGCGTGTGTCTCGTCGACATCGGCGGCGGCACGACCGACATCGCTGTCTTCACGCAAGGCGCGATCCGCCACACGGCGGTCATTCCAGTTGCCGGCGATCAGGTCACCAATGACATTGCTATGGCGCTGCGTACGCCGACGGCCGAGGCCGAGGAGATCAAGATCCGCTACGGCGTTGCGATGCCGGCCTTGGTTGATCCGGAGGCGATGATTGATGTGCCGAGCGTTGGCGAGCGGGCCGCGCGCAAGCTGTCGCGTCAGGCCTTGGCCGATGTGATCGAGCCGCGCGTATCCGAATTGTTCGAACTGGTGCAGGCCGAACTGCGTCGCAGTGGCTACGAGGAACTGCTGTCCTCCGGCCTCGTGCTGACGGGCGGCTCGGCGGTGCTGGCCGGCGTTGTGGAACTGGGCGAGGAGATCTTCCATACCCCGGTGCGCATCGGCATTCCCCATTACCAGGGCAGTCTCGCCGACATGGTTTGCCACCCACAGTACGCGACCGCAATGGGCTTGCTTTTCGAGGCGGCAGCGCAACGGCGCAGGGGGCTGCACGCGCACGAAACACGTAGCGTGAAGCAGTCATTTCAACGAGTTATGGCGTGGTTTGCGCGCAATTTCTAAGCACGCGAGCCAAAGTATTTCACGGCGCAGCAATTGCATGTGGCATGGCGCCGATATTTAGTTGTAAACTTTCATTGGCGTACTATATTTAGGTGGTTGTTAAATTCCCCGACAGCGGGGTAAACCACCTGCGCCAGGGCTGAATCAGGAGGCTAGGCAGATGTTCGAGATCAGGGAAAAAGAAGCCGTCGGAACCGTCATCAAAGTGATCGGGATTGGCGGTGCGGGTGGTAACGCCATCGACCACATGATCCGCGAAGGGGTCAAAGGGGTTGAGTTCGTGTGTGCCAATACCGACGCCCAGGCTCTCAAGCGCAGCAGCGCTGCCACCAAGATCCAGCTTGGCGATTCCGGTCTCGGCGCGGGAGCGAAGCCCGAAGCTGGTCGCACGGCGGCGCTGGATGCGCGTGACCGGATCGCTGACGCGCTCGCAGGTGCGCACATGGCCTTCATTACCGCTGGCATGGGCGGCGGCACCGGTACTGGCGCTGCGCCCGTTTTCGCTGAAGTCGCTCGCGAGATGGGCGTGCTGACGGTGGCTGTGGTGACAAAGCCTTTCGACTTCGAGAACCGCAATCGTGTCGCGGAAAGCGGCATCGAAGAACTCGCCAAGCACGTCGACTCCCTGATCGTGGTGCTGAACGACAAGCTGATGGAAGTGCATGGCGACGACGCCAGTATTGAAGAGTGCTTCCGTTCTGCCGATAACGTTCTGCGTAACGCAGTCGGCGGTATCGCCGAAATCATCAATATTCCGGGCCTGGTCAACGTCGACTTCCAGGACGTCCGCACCGTGATGGCCGAAATGGGCCGCGCGATGATGGGGTCGGCTGAAGCTGCCGGCATCGATCGCGCCCGCATCGCGGCTGAACAGGCCGCATGCTGCCCGCTGCTTGAAGGTGTCGAGCTCTCGGGCGCGCGTGGCGTGCTGATCAACATCTCGGCGAGCCGTTCGCTGAAAATGAGTGAAGTCCGCGAAGCGGTGAATACCGTGCGCGCTTTTGCCCATGCGGACGCGTTTGTGATCTTCGGCACCGTGTTCGACGAAGCGATGGAAGATCGCATCCGCGTGACCGTTGTCGCAACCGGCCTTGGCGTCGCGAAGGCTGCCGCGCAGAAGCCGCCGATGCACGTGATCCGCACCGGCACCGACAACGTCGGAATTGAAGTGAACTATGCTGATCTGGAGCAGCCGGCGGTGATCCGTCGCCAGCACCGCCGTTCAACCGTCGAGGCGATGAGCGCCAATGGTTTCGGCACGCTGGATATCCCGGCATTCCTGCGCAAGCAAGCGGATTGATCGGCAGATGATGAATCGAACGCCCCGCCTCTGCGGGGCGTTTTCGTTTCTGGATATCGGTGGCCTATGCTGACGATAGCGGGTGTCAATCGTCGCCTGCGGCCCGCGTGATAAACTCGTTTCCGATCAATCTCTTGCCGGAGCCCGTCTATGCTCGGACAACGCACGCTGAAGACCGTCGTCACCGCCACTGGTGTGGGGTTGCACACCGGCATCAAGGTAACGCTCAGCCTGCGTCCGGCTGCTCCTGATACCGGCATCGTCTTCCGCCGTGTCGATCTCGATCCGCCTGTCGATTTGCCTGCTTCGCCCTATTCGGTCGTTGATACTCGCCTGTGTTCGGGTCTGCAGCAGGGCGAGGCCAAGATCGGTACCGTCGAACACCTGATGTCCGCGTTGGCCGGCTTGGGTGTCGACAATGCCTATGTCGACGTAGATGGTCCGGAAATTCCGATCTTGGACGGGTCAGCTGCGCCCTTTGTCTTTCTGATTCAGTCCGCCGGTATCCAAGTGCAGGGTGCTCCGAAGCGTTTTTTGCGGGTGCTGAAGCCGGTGGAGGTGAGGGAAGGGGATAAATGGGTTCGCCTCGATCCGCATGAAGGTTTTCGCCTCGCGTTCTCGATCCAGTTTAATCACCCCGCAATCGATCGAACCAGCACTGAGGTCTTAGTGGATTTTGCCGAGCATTCATACGTGCGGGAGATTTCGCGTGCCCGCACCTTCGGCTTCATGCATGAGGTGGAATACATGCGCGACGTGGGCCTCGCTCGTGGCGGCAGCCTCGATAACGCGATCGTGATGGACGAGTATCGCGTCCTGAATGCGGATGGCTTGCGTTACGGTGACGAGTTCGTCAAGCACAAGGTACTGGACGCCATCGGCGATCTCTACCTCGCGGGGCATCCCTTGTTGGCGGCCTACTCGGCACACAAGTCCGGTCATGCGCTCAACAACCAGGTCCTGCGCGCGTTGCTCGAAGACAAGACCGCCTGGGATATCGTGAGTTTCGACCACGATGAAGATGTGCCGGCTTCGCTCTCGCGCGCCTTTGAACTCCACCCCGCGGCCTGAGGCGTGCTGATCTTACGGCTGCTCGTTGTTCTAGTCGCGATCAGTGGCGTGGCGGGCTACTTCGCCTACCTGTTCACCGGCCGCGCAGGCTATTTGCGCTTGGCGAAGAACCTGGCCCGCTTCACGCTCGTGGCGGTGCTCGTATTTCTTGGCCTGCTCCTGCTTGAGCGTGTGCTAATGCCGGTGTTCTGATTACGAGCGGCGCCGCGCGGCGCGCTCGATCAGCCTTGCCAGTGGCGCGGCGAGCGGTGACTTCTCGCTCAACTGTTCTTTCAGGTGCTCCAGTCCGGCGAGCACCTCCGCATCAATCTCGCGTACCGGCTGCGGCCGTCGCGCATCGGTATTCTTCCGTAGTCGAACCCGCACGCGGATCTCCTCGATTTGCGCGCCTTGCGCCGCGAGGCCCTCGCGAAGTCGCGGCAACAGCATCTTGAGGCGCGCAGCCACCGTCGCGTTCTGCACATGCAGAGCGAGGACGCCGTTCTGCAGGTTCGCGACGGCCACAGCGCCCTTCAGGTAGTCTGGCAGTTGCAGATCAAGCTGGCGTTGCAGGCGTACCAGATGGCGGGCGTGCTCCTGCAGCCGCGCGAGTGACGAGTCGCCGCCGACAAGGGTGCCAATCGGGCGTGCTCGGGGCGGTCGGCTCATGCGTTTGATCCCCGCGTCCGGGGGCGTTGCAGCCCGCGTGATAGAATCATAGTTTTTACGCCTGACCCCCGAGTCAACATGATTGCAGGCCTCCTCAAGAAGATCTTCGGCAGCCGGAACGAGCGGCTGGTTCGCCAATACATGTCCACCGTGCGCGCTATCAATGCGCTGGAGCCGGGCATTGCGGCATTGACCGATGAACAGCTGCGCGCGAAGACGGACGAGTTCAAGCAACGCCACGCAAACGGCGAATCGCTCGACAAGCTCTTGCCGGAGGCTTTCGCAGTGGTGCGTGAAGCTGGCAAGCGCGTGCACGGCATGCGGCATTTCGATGTGCAGCTCATCGGCGGCATGGTACTGCACTACGGCAAGATCGCCGAGATGCGGACTGGCGAGGGCAAGACGCTGATGGCGACCCTGCCGGCCTACCTGAACGCGCTGTCGGGCAAGGGCGTGCATGTCGTCACGGTTAACGACTACCTTGCCAGCCGCGATGCGGACTGGATGGGGCGTGTCTATGGCTTCCTCGGGCTGACCTGCGGTTGCAATCTGTCCCAAATGACGCACGAGGCCAAGCAAGCCGCGTATGGCTGCGACATCACTTACGGCACCAACAACGAGTTCGGCTTCGACTATCTGCGCGACAACATGGTCTATTCGACCGGTGAGCGGGTACAGCGTGGCCTGAACTTCGCGATCGTCGACGAAGTTGACTCGATCCTGATCGATGAAGCCCGTACGCCGCTGATCATCTCCGGTCAGGCCGACGATCACACCGACCTGTATGTCAAGATGAACGCTGTCGCGCCGCTGCTGAAGAAGCAGGAGGGTGACGACGAGAATGTTACGGTGCCGGGCGACTACACGGTCGACCTCAAGGCACATCAAGTTCTGCTTACCGAGCAGGGGCATGAGACCGCTGAGCGACTGCTTGTGAAGGCGGGCTTGCTGGCTGAAGGCTCCAGCCTTTACGACCCTGCAAACATTCTGCTGATCCACCACCTGTACGCGGCGTTGCGCGCGCATTCGCTGTATCACCGTGACCAACACTATGTCGTACAGAACGGTGAGGTGGTCATCGTCGATGAGTTCACCGGTCGCCTGATGGCAGGGCGCCGTTGGTCCGATGGCCTGCATCAGGCGGTTGAGGCCAAGGAAGGCGTCCAGATCAACGCCGAGAACCAGACCCTCGCGTCGATCACCTTCCAGAACTACTTCCGCATGTACGCCAAACTCGCCGGCATGACCGGTACGGCGGATACCGAGGCCTACGAATTCCATCAGATCTATGGCCTTGAAACGGTTGTGATCCCGACCAATCGCCCGATGATCCGTGTCGACGCGAACGATCTGGTGTATCGCACGGCCAAGGAAAAGTACGACGCAATCATTCGCGATATTAAGGATTGCCATGAACGCGGTCAGCCGGTGCTGGTCGGCACGACCTCGATCGAGAACTCCGAGCTGTTGTCGCGCCTGCTTGATGCGCAGAAGCTGCCGCACCAGGTGCTCAACGCCAAGCAGCACGCCAAAGAGGCTGAGATCATCGCGCAGGCGGGCCGTCCGGGTGTGATCACGATCGCAACCAACATGGCAGGTCGCGGTACCGACATCGTGCTCGGCGGTAACGTCGAGAAGCAGATTGCCCTGCTGCGCGAAGACGCCTCAGTCCCCGAAGAGGAAAAGGCGGCGAAGATTGAGGCGCTGCGTGCGGAGTGGAAGGTGCAGCACGAGAAGGTGATCGCAGCCGGCGGCCTGAAGATCATCGGTACCGAGCGCCACGAGTCGCGGCGTATTGACAACCAGTTGCGTGGCCGCGCAGGCCGTCAGGGTGATCCGGGGGCGTCCCGCTTCTACTTGTCGCTGGAAGATCCTCTGATGAAGATCTTTGCCGGCGATCGCCTCAATGCGATTATGGTGCGGCTGAAAATGCCGGAAGGTGAGGCGATCGAGGCGGGCATCGTTACGCGTGCGCTCGAGTCCGCCCAGCGCAAGGTTGAACAGCGCAACTTCGATATCCGCAAGCAATTGCTGGAGTACGACGACGTTGCGAACGACCAGCGCAAGGTCATCTACCAGCAGCGCAACGAATTGCTTGAGGCAAACGAAATCGGCGAGACCATCACGGCAATGCGCCACGGCGTGCTGCACGATCTGTTCCGCACGTACGTTCCGGCCGAGAGCGTCGAGGAGCAGTGGGATCTGCAGGGCTTCGAGCGTGCCTTGGAAGGTGAATTCCAGCTCAAGCTGCCGGTTGCGCAGTGGAGCAAGGACGACCAGAGCCTGTCGGACGACGACTTGCTGCGCAAAATCATCGAAGCGGCCGATGCGGCCTACGCCGAGAAGATCGCGCCGGTTAATCCGGAAGCGTGGCGCAGCTTTGAGCGTAACGTGATGCTCAACAGCCTCGATACGCACTGGCGGGAGCATCTGGCGTCGCTCGACCATCTGCGGCAGGGCATCCATTTGCGCGGCTATGCTCAGAAGAACCCGAAGCAGGAGTACAAGCGCGAATCCTTCGAGTTGTTTGAAAACCTGCTCTCCACTGTTCGGATCGAAGTGACGCGTCTGCTGATGACGGTGCAGATCCGATCCGAGGAACAGTTGGAGGAGGTCGAGCCGCCATCGGCGCCAGCCGACAATGTTCAATACCACCATGCGGACTACGACGAAGCGCTGGCCGCAGCGCAGGCCAGTGGCGGGGCGCGGCCGATGCCGGTTCAAGGCGGCATCAAGGTGGGCCGCAACGATCCGTGCCCGTGCGGGTCGGGCAAGAAGTTCAAGCACTGCCACGGCAAGCTCAGCTGATCGGCTGAATTCCGTCCCCAGAAAACGCCGGCGTAGCGCCGGCGTTTTGCGTTCACGTGCTACAGATTGCCGGGTTCGCTGCCGTTAAGGACTTGTGATACGCAGGAGCCAGCAATCGTGACCACGCTGCAGGACGCTCGCCGCCTTGGGGCGCAGGGCTTTGTCGCGCGCATACGCGAACGCGATATGCCTGCGTTTGGGCGCACCGTGGACTCGATCCGTGAAGTCGCGGACGACGAGAAGGCGTCGGCCTCGGCGCTGGCTTCGATCATCCTGCAGGACGCTGCGCTGACGACCAAGGTGCTCAAGCTCGCCAACAGCGCTTACTTCAATCCCTCGCGCGCCCACATCAGCACGGTCAGCCGCGCCCTTGTGGTACTTGGTTTTGACGCGGTCGCCAACATGGCGCTGTCGCTCGTGCTGATCGACGCCTTGCTGCGCGGCGGCGTGCGGGAGCGCGTGGTGACCGAGATGGCGCGCGCCTTTCATGCCGCGGTTCAAGCTCGCACCCTGGCCGCGCTGAAGGCAGACCCGAACCCGGAAGAAGTCTTCATTTCGGCTTTACTCGCCCGTGTCGGTGAGATGGCCTTCTGGTGCTTTGGCGATGAGGCGGCCGAGTCGCTCGACAGCACGCTGTCAACCGGCGTGCCCGCCGAAGTGGCCGAGCAAAACGTGCTGGGCTATCGACTGCGCCAGATTACCTTGGGTTTGGTGAAGGACTGGCGTTTGGGTGGCTTGCTGACGAGTGTGATCGAACAAGGCGAGCGGGGCGGGGACCGCGAGAAATCGGTTGCGCTGGCACACTCGCTCGCGAGGCAGGCCGAAAGCGGTTGGGAGGCGCCCGCCACGAGGCAGGTGCTCGACCAGATTTCGAAGCATCTCGACCGCCCCCTGGATGAAATTCTGCCGTTGATTACCGATAACGCCGTTGCGGCCGCGCAGGCTGCATTGAATTATGGTGCGCATGAGGCGGCGCGATTGATTCCTCTGCCGCGCCGCGGCGGTGCCGTAACAGCGGAGGAAGATGAGGAGTCCAGCGGGCCGAATCCCCTGCTGCAACTCAAGATTCTGCGCGACCTTTCGATGCTGATCGCGGGAAAGCCGAATCTGAACGACATACTGACGTTGGCGCTGGAGGGGATCTTCCGCGGTATCGGCATGGATCGTGCCCTGTTTGCGATGCTGACACCGGATCGACGGCACCTGGTTGGCAAAGCTGGCTTGGGGCCTGGCGCTGATGCGCTGGTGCGGGCGTTTCAGTTTGCGCTCGATGGCAGCCCTGGCGAGCTGATCAATACCGTGGTGATGCGCCAGCAGAGTTTCGTCGTCGCCAATGCATTCGAGGCGCCGGTGCGCCTCGACCGCCTGACTCGTGCCGGGGGCGTGCCACCGTTCGTCATCGCCCCAATTGTGGTGCATGGCCGGGCGATCGGCGCGTTCTACGCAGATCGCATCAAGGCGGATGCGGTGCTGTCCGATGAGGATGCGACGGGGGTGCTCCATTTCGCGCAGCAGGCGTCGATGGGTTTCGAACACATTGCGTCGCGGGGGGCGCGTGCCTGATCCGTTAAACTTGCGAGCTGATCGGCCGCCCTTTTCTCGGCCTTAACTGCTTGGAGCCGCCATGTCTGTTTGCTTGAATCCGCCCATCGCATCTGAATTGCTGCCGGTCGCCGGCGTCCGACTGGGCGTCGCGCAGGCAGGCATCCGCAAGGCAGATCGTCGCGACCTGACCTTGATCGAATTGGCGGAAGGCAGCCGTGTAGCCGGCGTGTTCACGAAGAACCGTTTCTGTGCGGCGCCGGTTCAGGTCTGCCGAGCTCACCTGGAGGCGGGCTCGGCGATTCGTGCCTTGGTCATCAACACGGGGATCGCGAATGCGGGTACCGGTGCGCTGGGTTTGCAGAATGCACGCGCAACCTGTGAGGCGGTCGCCTCCCGCCTGGGTATCGCGGCCACGTCGGTACTGCCGTTCTCGACGGGCGTGATTCTTGAGCATTTGCCGATGGATCGCCTGGTGGCTGGGCTGCCGGCTGCGCAGTCTGACCTGCGTGCCGATGGCTGGTATGACGCTGCGCACGGCATCATGACGACCGACACGGTCGCCAAGGCCACGTCCCGGCGCATCGAGTTGGGAGGCAAGACGGTGACGATTACCGGCATCAGCAAGGGCGCCGGCATGATCAAGCCGAACATGGCGACCATGCTCGGCTTCATGGCGACCGATGCTGCAGTCTCGCAAGCTTTGCTGCAGCAATTGGTGCGTGAGGCGGCAGATCTCTCCTTCAACAGCATCACCGTCGATGGAGATACCTCCACCAACGATTCCTTCATCCTGATCGCCACTGGGGCGGCCGGCGCAGCAGAAATCACCGACGCGGACTCCGCCGATTATGCCGCGCTGCGTTCTGCCGTGATCGAGGTGGCGGTGTGGCTGGCTCAGGCGATCGTGCGCGATGGCGAGGGCGCCACCAAGTTCATGACCATCGCGGTTGCGGGCGGCGCGAACAGGGAGGAATGCCGCAAGGTCGCCTACGCCGTTGCGCATTCACCGTTGGTCAAAACAGCCTTTTTTGCCTCCGACCCGAATCTCGGCCGGATCCTGGCGGCAATCGGCTACGCCGGCGTTGCTGACCTTGACGTCGATCGACTGCGCGTCTGGCTGGGCGATGCTGCCGGCGAGGTCCTCGTCGCTGAGCAGGGTGGCCGCGCAGCGGCTTATCGCGAGGCCGACGGTGCGCGGATCATGAAATCGCAAGAGATCACCGTGCGGATCGATCTCGCCCGGGGCTCCGCGGCGGCTACGGTCTGGACCTGCGACTTCTCTTACGACTACGTGAAGATCAACGCTGACTACCGCTCATGATGTTACGATGCCCCATGCCACTCAGATTCTTGCCTTGCTAGCGCAGGTGCTGGCGGTATTGGGCGCATCCGTTTCCGCGTGAGCGGCGGCGCCGCAAGGTTTTGCGCGAATTCACTTTCCTCGCGCGGATGGCCTCTACAACGGTTGGGGGCTTCATGTCTGGGGTGAGGGCACAGCCTTGGCGAGGACACCCGCTGGGACGAGCCGCTGAAGTCGGCCGGCACCATTGACTTCGGCGTCTATTTTGGTGTGCCGAATGCAGAAGATGCGGCGCAGCTAAACTTGACCATCCATCGAGGCGTCCAGAAGAGCAAGCCGATAGGTCAACTGCTGTTTGACGAATTCAACCGCGAGCTCTGGGTCATCGCCGGCGACTCCAAGCTAGACGCCGCCGAGCTAGGCGCGATGCCGATCAAGTCCGCTATCGCGCCCGGCTCGGCAGGCGGTGTGTGGGCGATGGCGCCTGCGCTCCAGTCTCAGTGCCCCTCGCTTTGTGACGGCCTGTCGTGCTGTCGTGGCGCGCATTGGCGCGCTGGGCGTAACGCTGGTTCTCGAGTTCGACGCAGGCATGGTGCGTCCTGAAGCGCTGTCGGATCTGATTGCGCGCGGGTTGCGCTGCGCTTTACGGGTGTCCGACCCGGTGCGTTTGAGAATTGAAACCTTGCTTGGCAGTGCTTTGCACTATGTCAGTGTCTCTGCCGCAGGAGATGACTTGCACCGCCGCGCCGTGGCGGCCGTTGCGGCGGCGTAGTCGGCCGGCGTGCTGGTCTTCGTCCGTCTGGTCGGCGACGAGACGGCGCCTGAGTCGCTGCGGCGTGGTCAGCGCTGCGCCGCGCTCAGTGAAGCGTGCCGGGCGCGGCGAGCACGAATTCCGGTATCTCAGCTTCGAACCGTGTGCCGTCTTCGGCCACCATCTGATAGGCGCCTCGCATCGTACCGACCGCGGTCGCAATGGCGCAGCCGCTGGTGTACTCGAAGGCTTCGCCCGGCGCGAGCCGGGGCTGCTCGCCGATCACGCCGATGCCTCTTACTTCCTGCACATGCCCTGCGGCATCGGTGATCACCCAGTGACGGCTGACCAACTGCGCCGGCGTATCGCCTGTGTTCTCGATCGTCACCGTGTAGGCAAAGACGAAACGGCCCGCCTCCGCGTCCGACTGCTCGTCGATGTATTGCGCTTGCGCGGACACGGTAATCGCGGGGGGCTTTGCTTCTGGCATGGCGGGTTGGCCGGGTTTGAGTCAGACCCTCATTCAAACGGGCATTCGCGCAGCGCGCCATGTTCGAATTCACGGTCTGTTTCCGGAATCCGCTCGCATCTGGGAAAATCGCGGTTTTGGGGTGGGGGAACACCGTGAGTTATCGCATCGCGCCGAGCATCCTGTCGGCAAATTTCGCCAAGCTCGGCGAAGAGGTTTTGAACGTTCTGGCGTCCGGCGCTGACTGGATCCACTTTGACGTGATGGACAACCATTACGTGCCGAATCTGACGATCGGCCCGCTCGTTTGCGAGGCGCTGCGCCCGCTGACGAACGCGACGATCGATGTACACCTGATGGTGGAGCCGGTCGACGCGTTGGTGCCGATGTTCGCCAAGGCGGGCGCTAATGTCATCACCTTCCATCCGGAAGCAACCCGTCATGTGGATCGCACGCTGGCGCTGATCCGCGACCACGGTTGCCAGGCCGGCCTGGTGTTCAATCCGGCAACACCCTTGTCCTGGCTCGATCATGTGATGGACAAGATCGACCTGATCATGCTGATGTCGGTGAACCCCGGGTTCGGCGGCCAGAAGTTCATTCCGCAGACCTTGGTGAAACTCGCGGAAGCGCGAAAGCGCCTCGATGCATGGGAGCAGCAAACCGGCAAGAAGGTGCTGCTGGAGGTCGACGGTGGCGTGAAGGTCGACAACATTGCCGAGATCGCCCGCGCGGGCGCCGATACCTTCGTGGCCGGTTCGGCCGTGTTCGGGGCCGGCAAGACTAGTGACCCCAATCGCTACGACAGCGTGATCGCCGCGCTGCGCGAGCAGCTGGCGCAGGTCTGAACGATGACGACGCCCCGCTTCGATGTGGATGTGGTGCTGTTCGACCTGGACGGCACGCTGCTCGACACGATCCCCGATCTCCACGAGGCCGCACGGCGGATGCTTGAGGAGCTGGGCGAGCCGACTCGCTCGCTGGACGAGATCACGCGGTTTGTCGGGCGGGGTATCCCGAACCTTGTGGAGCGCTGCCTGACTGACGGGCGTGCCGCGCGTGACGGCGCATCGCTGGAGTCCGCCGTCACGGTATTCCGCCGCCATTACGCTGCAGTGAATGGGCACTCCACACGAATTTACGAAGGTGTGGCGGACACGCTCGGTGCCTTGCAGGCGCAGGGCATCCGCATGGCGTGCGTCACCAACAAGGCCGGCGCCTTTACGCTGCCCTTGCTTGATCGCATGGGTCTGGCGCAATTCTTCGGCTGCGTTGTCAGTGGAGACACCCTGCCGGAGAAGAAGCCCGATCCGGCGCCATTGCTGCACGCGTGCGAAGCGCTGGGTGTGTCGCCAACGCGTGCGCTGATGGTCGGCGATTCGGCGAACGATGCGCTGGCCGCGCAGTCGGCAGGGATACCAGTGCTCTTGATGACCTATGGCTACAGCGAGGGGCGTGCCGTGGACACCATCGAATGCGACGGGTTAGTATCGACCTTCCCCGGATTGCTGCGCCTGATCGGGCGCGCCTCGGCCTGAACCTCGACCCTCATGACCTGCGAGAACCTGAACATCGGAAAGGAGCACCTCCCGTCTCGCGCCGCCGCACGATGGCAGCGCACCGGGTGCTCGTGGCGGGCTCTTTAAGCCCCCGCACCGCAGTTCTGGCGCGGTTCGCCCGCGCCCTGATGTTCAGGATAATCCGCCCGCGACCAGCTTGGAGTGCGCCTCACCGATTGGGCGCCCGGCACGGGACAAGAACGTGGAGTCACGATGACCGAATCCGAATTTCTCGCGTTGGCCCAACAGGGTTACAACCGCATCCCCCTGACGCTCGAGACCTTTGCCGATCTCGATACGCCGCTGTCGATCTACCTGAAGCTCGCCAACGAGTCCTGGACCTACCTGCTCGAATCCGTGCAGGGTGGTGAGCGCTTCGGCCGCTACTCCATCATCGGCTTGCGCGCCAACACCCGCATCGAGGTGTACGGCCGCTCGGCCTTGCTGCTGACCAATGATCGCCTCGTCGAGCGTCGCGACTACGGTGATCCGCTCAACTACATTGGCGAATTCATGCAGCGGATCAAGGTGCCGCCGCGTGATGGCCTACCGCGATACTGCGGCGGCCTGGTCGGCGCTTTCGGCTACGACACCGTGCGCTACATCGAGCCGAAGCTCGCCAAGCATGAGCCGAAGGATCCGCTCGGCGTGCCGGACATCGTGTTGCTGCTGTCCGAAGAGATCGCCATTGTCGATAACCTGTCCGGCAAGCTGACGCTGGTGGTGTATGCCGAGCCGGAAGTGCCCGGTGCGTACAAGCGCGCGCAGCGGCGCCTGAAGGAGCTGCTTGCGAGGCTGCGCGAGCCGGTCGCGATTCCGCAGGATGTGTCGGTCGAGCCGGCCGAAGCGGTCAGCAGCTTCGGAGAAGAGGCTTTCAAGGCGGCAGTCGGGCGAGCCAAGCAGTACATCGTCGATGGCGACATCATGCAGGTGGTGCTGTCGCAGCGCATGAGCAAGCCCTTCGCGGCTAGTCCGATGGCGCTCTATCGCAGTCTTCGCGCGCTGAACCCCAGCCCGTACATGTTCTACTTCAACTTCGAGGACTTCCATGTCGTCGGCGCTTCGCCGGAGATCCTGGTCAAGCTCGAAGACGGCACCGTCACCGTGCGGCCGATCGCCGGCACGCGCAAACGCGGCGCGACACATGAAGAGGATCTGGCGCTGGAGAAGGATCTGCTCGCCGACGAGAAGGAGCGCGCGGAGCATCTTCAACTGCTCGATCTCGGTCGCAACGATGTCGGCCGCGTTGCAGCGATTGGTACCGTCAAGGTCACGGAGCAGTTCATCGTCGAGCGTTACTCGCATGTGATGCACATCGTCTCGAACGTCGAGGGCGAGCTCAAGGAACTCGAAGACAAGCGCGCTGCGCCGCTTGCCGTGCTGCGCGCGGCGTTCCCAGCGGGCACGGTGTCGGGTGCGCCGAAGGTTCGCGCGATGGAAATCATCGACGAGCTGGAGCCGGTCAAGCGCGGCATCTACGCGGGTGCCGTTGGTTATCTGGGCTTCGATGGCGAGCTGGACGTCGCAATCGCGATCCGCACCGCAGTACTCAAGGACGGCCAGCTGCATGTACAGGCCGGGGCCGGTATCGTTGCCGACTCCAATCCCGAATCGGAATGGCAGGAAACGCAGAACAAGGCCCGCGCGGTCTTGCGCGCTGCCGAGATGGCCGAACGCGGCCTCGACACCCGATTCGAATAAGGAGCCCTGCCATGCTGCTGATGATCGACAACTACGATAGCTTTACCTACAACCTCGTGCAGTACTTCGGCGAACTCGGTGCCGATGTGCGGGTGTTTCGCAATGACCAGATCACCGTCGAGCAGATCGAGCTGATGCAGCCCGAGAAGCTTGTCGTGTCCCCCGGCCCGTGTTCGCCGGCCGAGGCGGGCATTTCGGTGCCAGCGATCAAGCATTTTGCCGGCAAGCTGCCGATCCTCGGCGTGTGCCTTGGGCATCAGTCGATCGGCGCGGCCTTCGGTGGCAAGATCGTGCATGCCAAGCGCCTGATGCACGGCAAGACTTCGCCGATCTCGCATACCGACAAAGGCGTCTTTCGTGGGTTGCCCAATCCTTTCACGGCAACGCGCTACCACTCGCTGGCGATCGAGCGTGAAACCTGCCCCGATTGCCTGGAAGTGACGGCGTGGACCGAGGATGGCGAAATCATGGGCGTGCGGCATCGCACGCTGCCGATCGAAGGCGTGCAGTTCCACCCGGAGTCGATCCTGACTGAGGGTGGCCACCAGTTGCTGAAGAACTTTCTCGACATGTGAAAGCACATGAATGAAGCGGCCGAGCGCCGCTTCATTCGCATGTGCGGAGGATGAGCATGACCCCCCAAGAAGCCCTTCAACGCGTCATCGAACACCGCGAGATCTTTCATGAAGAGATGGTCGATCTGATGCGGCAGATCATGTCCGGCCAGGTGTCGCCGGTGATGATCGCGGCCATCATCTCCGGCCTGCGGGTGAAGAAGGAAACCGTTGGTGAAATCGCCGGCGCCGCCATGGTGATGCGCGAATTCGCGACCAAGGTGCCGCTGAAATCCGATGTGCAGACCCTGGTCGATACCTGCGGTACCGGTGGTGATGGCGCACACACTTTCAATATTTCAACCGGCGCGATGTTCGTTGCCGCCGCCGCTGGGGCGCGGGTGGCCAAGCATGGCGGTCGTTCGGTGTCGTCGCAGTCCGGCTCGGCCGACGTGCTCGAGTCGCTCGGTGTGAATCTCTCGCTGAGCCCGGAACAGGTGGGCGCCTGCATCGACGACATCGGTGTTGGATTCATGTTCGCACCCAGCCACCATGCGGCCATGAAACATGCGGGCCCGGTACGGCGTGAGTTGGGCGTGCGGACGATCTTCAACATCCTCGGCCCGTTGACCAATCCGGCCAACGCGGCGAATCAGTTGATGGGCGTGTTCCATCCCGATCTGGTCGGCATTCAGGTGCGGGTGCTGCAGCGCCTGGGCGCACGCAATGTGATGGTCGTCCATGGCTTGGATGGTCTCGACGAGCTGTCGATCTCCGCGCCGACGATGGTGGGTGAGTTGCGCGACGGTGTGGTGCGGGAATACCGTTTGTCGCCGGAAGATGTCGGCCTGCCGCTGCATGCCGCCTCGGCCTTGCGTGCTGCGACCGTTGAGGATTCACGAGAGATGTTGCTGGGCGCATTGACCGGCAAATTGCCTGCGGCGCGCGATATCGTTGCCTTCAACGCCGGTGCCAGCCTGTACGTGGCGGGCATTGCCGACTCGCTGTCCGATGGCGTCGAGCGCGCCATCGCGACGATCGCGAGCGGCGCCGCGCGGGCCAAGGTCGATCAGCTGGTCGAGTACACCCAGAAAATTGCCGCCTGAGCGACGGAAGAGCCGATGTCAGACATTCTTCAGAAAATCATCGCAACCAAGCGCGAGGAAGTTGCAGCGGGCGTTGCAGTGGTGTCGCGCGAGGCGATGCGTGCGGCGGCCGATCAAGGTGGGCCGCTGCGTGACTTCGTCGGGGCGCTGCGTGCAAAGATTGCGGTGGGGCAGTCCGGTGTGATTGCCGAAATCAAGAAGGCAAGCCCGTCCAAAGGGGTGATCCGCGCCGATTTTCGCCCGGCAGAGATTGCAATGTCCTACGAGCAGGGCGGGGCGGCCTGCCTGTCGGTGCTCACTGACCGTGACTACTTTCAGGGCTCGCCGGACTACCTCAAGGCTGCACGCGCCGCCTGCTCACTGCCGGTGCTGCGCAAGGACTTTATTGTCGACAGCTACCAGGTACATGAAGCGCGCGCCATGGGGGCCGACTGCATTCTGCTGATCGTGGCGGCCTTTCTGCCGCCCGAGGGCGCGGTGGGCCACGCTCCGGCGATTGCTCTGGCGCAGTTGTCCGCGCTTGAGGCTGAAGCGCACGCCTTGGGAATGGCGGTGTTGGTCGAGGTGCATGACGCGGACGAACTCGATATTGCGCTGCAATTGAAGACGCCGCTGGTCGGCATCAACAACCGAAACCTGCGCAGCTTCGAAGTGAGCCTCGACGCCACTTTGTCGCAGTTGCACCGCATTCCTGCCGACCGAATCGTCGTCACCGAAAGCGGCATTCTGTCGCCCGCTGATGTCGCGACGATGCGCGCCCGGCAGGTCAATGCGTTCCTCGTCGGCGAGGCGTTCATGCGCGCGGCGGATCCTGGCGCCGAGCTGGCGCGACTGTTCGCCTGAGTTGGCGTCGGCCGCAGCATGCAGGCTGACGAAGCCACTCCCGAGACCCCGGCGCCAGCCTCGGAGCCGCGACCCGGCATCGTGGGTCGTGCGGCGCGGCGTCCGCTGGCGATTCTGCTGGGGGCGGCGGCGGCGGTACTGCCTTGGTTGGCCATCAGCTGGTCGATCGGTACCGAAGGCGGGTTGCGCTTTCTCGCGCATGCGCTGGACGTCGCGACCCGCGGCCAGATCCGCATCGAGCAACCGAGTGGTCGGCTGGCTGATTCCCTGCGTGCGGAGCGCTTCGTGTTCGCCATGGCTGGCGTGGATGTCGATGCCCGCAAGCTTGCCATCGACTGGTCGCCCTCGGAACTGCTGAGCGGTTGGGTGCACGCGAAGCGGGTCCGGGTGCAGAGCCTTTCGGTCACCTACACGCGGTCACATGAGCCCAGCGGCCCGCTCAACGCCATCGCCTTACCGATAGGGCTGCGCCTGGATGATGTGGCGCTTGACCATTTCACCTTGTTCCAGCGCGATGGCGCGAAGCTCGACCGCATGTTCGAGTTGCGCGAGGCGTCTGCCGCCGCGGACATGGGGCACGAGCTTTGGCGGTTTTCGCGCGTCTCCGGCACCACCGACTGGGGCCCGGCACGACTCGATGGCACGCTCGCGACGATGGCGCCGTTTGCCATCGACGCCGTGGGCAACATTTCGGCGCACTACGGTGCGCACCCGATCGAGGCCAAACTCGCGGCGCATGGGTCGCTGACCGACATGACGCTGGGCTTTCAAGCCAGCAGCGACGCGATGAAGGCCGACGGAGAGCTCGGCTTGCGGCTGTTCGAGCCGATGTTGTTGCGGAGCGTTGCGCTGGAGGGTGGCCCGATCGATCCGAGCCGTTTTCATCCGGATGCGCCGGTGGCCGCGTTGCAGGTGCGTGTGCGGCTGCAGCCGGCGCTTGACCCCCACGGGGTGCCAGAGGCTGCACGGCTGGCCGAGTCGCGCATCGAGGGGCCTTTTGAGATCACCAACGCCGCACCGGGGCGTATCGACCAAGGGCGTCTGCCGATCGAACGGGCCTCCGGCCGCCTGACCTTTGATGCGAGCGAGTTGATCGTCAAGGATTTGACGCTTGCGCTGCCGGGGGCAGGGCGTGTCGCCGGCGCCTTGGCCTGGCGTCCGTCGCCAGAAGGCGCGCCCGATGCGATTGGCCGCACCGATGCGAGGATCTCGCTCGCGGGCATCGATCCGGCAAAGCTGCACAAGGCGCTGCCGACGGCGCGCCTGGGTGGCGAGCTGGTCGCGCGTAGCGAGCCGGCGCGTCAACGCCTCGAAGGCAAGCTGAGCGATGGTCGCCTGGTTGCGGATCTCGCCGGGGATTTGCGCGGCGAGCGCATCGAAGTCGAGCGACTGCGCCTGACCATGGGCACCATGCTCGCGAGCGCGACGGGCTGGTTCGATCTCGGCGCCGCGAACAATTTCAAGGTCGACGGCGAAGCTCGCGACCTTGATCCGGCTGCGCTGTGGAACCAGGCGCCGCGTGGCCAGTTGAACGGCACGCTGGCGGCGAACGGCCGCTTGTCGCCGCGTCTGGCGTTCGACGGCCAGTTGCAGCTGACGGATAGCCGGCTCGCCGGCATGCCGCTATCGGGGGGCGGTTCGCTGTCGCTCGATGGATCGCGAATTCATCACGCCGACGTGAACCTCTCCGCGCTCGGCAATCGCTTGGCAGTTCAGGGCGCTTTCGGCGCGGCTGGCGATCGGCTCACGCTGCGGGTTGATGCGCCGCAACTCGAACATCTGGGGCAAGGCTTCTCTGGCCGCATGTCCGCTCGCGGCACGCTGGGCGGTACGCTGGATCAGCCCGCCGGGCAGATCGACCTCGTTGCATCTCAGCTCGCGGTGCCCGATGTCGTCCGTGTGGATGCGGTGAATCTGCGTGGCCGATTGGGTGAGGGGCGAGAAGGCGAGATCGACATGCGGTTTACGCTGGGCGGCCTGCGCTCGGCGGCGGGCGCGGAGCGGATTGTTCATCGCGGCGCCCTGACCGTGCTTGGCAAGCGCTCGGATCATCGCGTGACGTTGGAGGCTGACTTCCCGCGATCCCATGCATTGCAGCTCGCCGCCCATGGCGGCCTGTCGGCTCGCCTTGACTGGAACGGCATGCTTGACCGCTTCGACCTTGAGTGGAACGGCGAGGCGTCGCTGGCCGAGCCGGCCACACTGGAAGTTGGGCCGGACCACTTTCGACTTGGCAAGACGCGTTTGCTCGGCGATCGCGCATCGTTTCGGCTCGACGAAACCCGCTGGAGCCCGGACGAGATGGTTGCCAAGGGTTCGATGACGGGCTTGCGCTTGGGGCTTGCGCTCAATGAATCGCAGCAGGTAGTTGCACGCGGCAACACGCTGCAGATGGGTGCCGAATGGGACTTGCATCTGCAGAAGGCGGTCAACGGGCAGATCCGTGTGTTCCGCGAAGCGGGTGATCTGGTGCTTGAGGGGGACGCGCCGGTTGCGCTGGGCCTCACCGAATTTGAAGCCATCATCGCAGCCAACGACGACCGGCTCGCCCTTGCTGCAAGTGCTGCCGGTACGCGCATCGGCGTGATTTCGGCCTCCGCCACCGCGCAGTCGCGCCGCGAAGGCAAGGGCTGGCGAATCGCACGCAGCCTGCCGCTATTGGGCCGCGCGCGCATTGAGGTACCGTCGGTTGATTGGATCGGGCCCTTGCTTGATCCGAACTTGCGCACCGAGGGCAGCTTGATCGGTGACTTTTCCCTGAGCGGCACGCCGGACAACCCGGTTGCCACGGGCGCCATCAGCGGCGAACGCTTGGGGGTGATGCTGGTGGAGCAAGGGCTGCGGCTCGGCGGTGGGATGCTGAAGGCGCGCTTCGACGCCGATCGGCTTTACCTCGATGATTTGTCCTTCACGTCACCGAGTCGCGTGCAGCCCAACGAAAACCGTATCGACTACGCGGGCCTGGCCGTCCGGCCTGGTAGCGCGACGGCTACCGGGGCGGTGGAACTCGCAACCGGCGAGGGCAGTTTCCGTATCAACGCCGATCGCCTGCCGATCCTGCAGCGGCGTGACCTGTGGCTGATGCTGTCAGGCGAGGGGCAGATCAAGACGGGCTGGGATTCGATGGTGGTGACGGGTAGCGTAACGGTGCCGGCTGGCTTCATCGGGCCGACACGTACCGGCGCGCCAACGCTTGACGACGACGTGGTGGTGCGCGGGCGCACCAAGCCGCAGGAGAAGCCATTCCGTATCACTGCCGATGTCGACGCCGATCTGGGCAATGCGCTCTACCTGCATGCCTTTGGTGTCGATACCCGGCTTGCCGGCGCGATCCGCTTGCGCGCACGTCCGGGCGAACCATTGCGTGCCAGTGGGCGTATCGAAACCCGTGATGGGCAGTACGACGCCTATGGTCAGCGCCTGTCAATTGATAAGGGGCTGATTACCTTTCAGGGGCCGCTAGACAATCCGACCTTGTCGATCGAAGCGGTCCGCAAAGGCCTGGCAGTCGAGGCCGGCGTGCAGATCAGTGGCTCGGCGCAGCGACCCAAGGTCCGGCTGATTTCAGAACCAAACGTGCCGGACGCCGAGAAACTCTCGTGGATCGTGCTCGGGCGGCCGCCGGGCGGCAACTCCGATGGCGATGCGGGCGTGCTGGTGGCGGCAGCCGGTGCTTTGCTCGGCGACCAGACCGGTGGGCTGACGAACCAGATCGCGAATACCTTCGGTATCGATCAGATCATGATCGCGCAGTCGGAGAATCGTGGCCTCGGTCATGGCGCGACGAGCCAGGTTGCCGGCTCGGCAACCGGCTTCTCAAGCAGCAGCGCGAGCGCAGGTGGCGGTACGGTCGCCGGCCAGGTGGCGATGCTCGGCAAACGGCTGACGCGGGATATCAGCCTGACCTATGAGCAAAGCCTCAGTGGCAGTGAGAGTCTGGTGAAGCTGAGCTATGCGCTGACGCGCCGCCTATCGATGGTGGCGCGCGCGGGTAGCGACAACGCGATCGATCTGCACTACAACATCAGTTTCCGTTGAGCCACTTCGCGGACTTCTGCCCGTTTGCGTACGCCCTGACGAGAATCTCCGCGGTCTGGCGCGATCTGCATACACCCAAAGTCAGCGCGCCGGCGCGCGCCACCATCGATAGGCGG
>JAJZLD010000239.1 GCA_021803785.1 Pseudomonadota bacterium
ACGCTCCAGCCGTCGTTGGCGCCAACCTTCGGCCAGCTTGATATCGGAGCCGCACTCAATGCGGGGCTGGTTACGGTGGTGCTGACCTTCTTCTTGGTCGAACTGTTCGATGCCTCGGGCACGCTGATTGGCGTGTGCCATCGCGCTGGCCTGCTCGACAAGGATGGTCGGCTGCCGCGCCTGAGTCGCGCGCTGTTGGCCGACTCGACCGCGATTGCCGCTGGCGCGGTGATGGGCACTTCGTCGACGACCGCATACATCGAGAGCGCTGCCGGCACCGCCGCGGGCGGCCGTACCGGCCTGACCGCGGTCACGGTTGCACTGCTTTTCCTCGCGGCGCTGTTCCTCGCGCCGCTGGCGGGTGCCGTGCCGGCCTATGCGACTGCACCTGCCTTGATTTATGTTGCGATCCTGATGACGCGCGGGCTTGCCGAGATCGATTGGGAAGATCTCACCGAGGCGGCGCCTGCGGTGGTGTGTGCCGTCACGATGCCGTTCACTTTCTCAATCGCGCACGGCATCGCATTTGGCTTCGTCGCTTACGCTGGCATCAAACTGCTGGCCGGGCGCGCAAAGGATGTGCCGATGGCAGTCTGGGTGATTGCCGTCGTATTCGTTGGCAAGTTCGCATTGCTCTGAGCAAGGCGAAATCGGGCGGCGGCTGACGTGTTGGCCCCCGGGTCAGGCAGACAGGGTGTGAGCACGGCAAGCGAAGTGCGTAGGGCGGGCGCGGCAACATTCCAGGGCATCCTGGTGAGCTGCGCGCTCGCCAGCGTGCTCGCTTCCGGCACTGCCCTGGCGGGGATCGCCGAGGACGTCCAGGCGCTTGCCGCGCGACGTGACATGTCGACGCGCGAAATCCAGAATCAGCTCGATGCCATGCGTGGCGCGCTGACTACTGCGCCCGCGTCGGCCCGCCGCGAGGCCCTGCGCCTGCAGGCGGAAGTGCTGGTCGAACGTGGCCAGTTCCGCGCGGCCAGTGAGCAACTCGCACAGCTGATCGCGCAAACAGAAGAAGTGCACGACGATCAGATGCTCGTTCGCGCGCTGGTCCTCAAGGCGCGCCTGGCCTACTGCCGCGGGCAACCTGAACAGCAATATGAAGCTGCCCGGCGTGCCGTTTCGGTGGCCGAGCCGCTCGGCGAGCTGGCGCTGACGGCGCGTGCCCAGCAGGCGCTGGGCATGGCTTACGTCCGGCTTGGGCGCAACGAAGATGCCATGCGCACGCTGCTTGCGGCCCTCGAGACAGCAAAAAAAGCGGGTGATGTGGCGCTTGGCGGCCTGATCCTGAAGTCACTTGCGGTCGTCCAGACCTACGTGCCCGACATTGCGCGGGCGCGGCAGTACGTCGAAGACGCGCGTCGCACGATCGAACCGACGGGCGACCAGTGGTTGCTGACAGAGATCGAGATTCTGCGCGCGATTGTTTCCGGCCCGCCAGAGGACAACACGTCGGATCTTCCGATGCTGATCCGGGCGCATCGCATGGCCGAGCGTCTCGAGCTCGCGTTCGACGAAGAAATCTCGTTGGTCAATCTTTCCGATTGGTACCTCAACAAGAAGGAATGGGCCCGCGCGATCGAGGTATCGAAGCAGGCGGTCGACGTGGCCATGCGGTTTGACGAGCCGGAGCATAGTGGGCTCGCCTACATGAATCATGGTCTGGCGCTGATCGGTGGTGGCCGGGCTCCGGAGGGGATACGCCAGCTCGAGGCGGCGATCGCCGTATTCCGGCGTTCGGGCGAGGACGCATTCCTCGCCAACGCGATCTACGAGGTGGCCAAGGCGTATGAGCGTGTCGGTCGCATGAAAGACGCGACGGCGGCTTATCGGGATTATCGCGCGGTGCGCGATGCCAACGAAGGGCGCTCGCGGGCGCGGCTGGTCGCGGAGATGCAGGAGCGTTTTGATGCCGAGCGCAAGCAGAATGAAATCCTGCGTTTGCGCGAGGACAACGTGCGCACGACCGCCGTAGCGCAAGCGCAGCGGCAGCGCGCGATGTTCTGGAGCATCGTGGCGGGGCTGACGATCCTGGCCGGTGCTGCCATCGGCCTGATGTTCCGTCGCACCCGGCGAGTCAACGCGCGCCTGGTTAAGGCAAACAGCCAGTTGGCCTTCCTTGCGGAGCGTGATTCGCTGACCGGACTGCTCAACCGTCGTGCGATGCGTGCATGGATCGAGACACAGACGGTGTCGTCGCAGGTCTCCCCGATGGCATTGCTGCTTTTCGACATTGACCACTTCAAGGCGATCAATGATCGATTGGGTCATGCGATTGGCGACGAGATCCTCATTGAGTTCGGGCAACGCGTTCAGGCGCTGCTGCGCGACGGCGACCGGCTCGCGCGGTGGGGCGGCGAGGAGTTTCTTGTCGTGTTGCGCGGTGTTTCGGCGCACCAGCTCCCGGCGCTGGCACAGCGGATCCTGCGCAGGATTTCCGACACGCCCTTCGGTACCTCGATTGGCCCGGTGCCGGTCACGGCGTCGATGGGCTTCGTTCCGTTCCCGCTTGATCCCGAAGCGGTCGATGAAGGCTGGGAAGGGCACCTCGCGATTGCTGACCAGGCGCTCTATCGTGCCAAGGGCAGTGGCCGCAATGCGGGTTTCGGGGTGCTGGCTTTGGTTGCGCCGTGGAGCGAAGTTCGCCGCAGCCTTGCCGAGAGTTTCGATAGCGTGATCGCGAATGGCCTGGTGATATCCGACGCATGCCGCGGCGGAGCGAACCCGGACGACAAGGTTATCCCATTCGGGGGCCGTAACTATTCGCCCAACTGAACACTATGCTGGTCGGCCGTCTGCCAAGGGCGCAGGAACGGTCGCGACGCTCGCCCTGCCTGCAGAGCACCCGAACCATTCCGTTTTGTTTTTTTGTTTGCCGACGTTGCGTTTGCCGTCGCTGGAGTTTCCATGCTGCTTGACCCGAATTATCTGCGTGACCGTATCCGTACAGTGCCCGACTGGCCACAAGCTGGCGTGCAGTTTCGCGATATCACCCCGCTGCTGCAGGATCCGAAGACGCTGCGCGTTCTCGTGGAGCAGTTTGTGTTCCGTTACATGGATCAGGACATCGACCTGATTGCCGGCATCGATGCGCGCGGCTTCATCATTGGCGCGATCCTCGCGCACGAACTGAACGTGGGCTTCGTGCCGATCCGCAAGAAGGGCAAGCTGCCCTACACAACGATTTCCGAAGAGTACGAACTCGAATACGGCAGCGCGACGGTCGAGATGCACAGCGACGCCTGCAAGCCGGGCGACCGCGTGCTGCTGATCGACGACCTGATCGCGACGGGCGGCACGATGATGGCGGGCAAACGTCTGCTCGAGCGGCTCGGGGCCGTCGTCGTCGAAGGCTGTGCCATCGTCGATCTGCCTGAGCTGGGCGGCTCAGCGCTATTGCGCGAAAGTGGGCTGAAGCTCTTCACACTGGTCGATTTCGCCGGCCACTGAAACTGATTACGAAACAAGGAGAACACACATGCCTGTCGTCGACATGAAGGAAATCGAGCGCGCGATGGCCGAGGCAGACTGCCTCGTGCCGGATGAAGGCGTCGAAGCCGCGCTGGATCGCCTCGCCGAAGGCATCACCGATCGCCTGCGCCACACCAATCCGCTGGTGTTCTGCGTCATGAACGGTGGTCTGATCCTCGCCGGCCGCCTGCTTCCGCGCCTGCCCTTCCCGCTGGAAGTGTCGTACCTGCACGCCTCGCGCTATGGCCACGCCTTGCAGGGCAACCTGCTCGACTGGCGGGTGCGCCCGACCCAGGATCTGCGTGGCCGCACGATCCTGGTGCTCGATGACATCCTCGATGAAGGCCATACGCTGTTGGCAATCCTTGATTACCTCAAGGCCGAAGGCGCAGGGCAGGTCTTCTCTGCGGTGCTGGTGCACAAGTTGCACGACCGCAAGGCCTACCCTGGCATGCGCGCTGATTTCACCGGGCTCGATGTTGCGGACCGCTTCCTGTTCGGTTGCGGCATGGACTACAAGGGCTACTGGCGCAATGCGCCGGGCATTTACGCCCTGAAGGGGTACTGAGTGCCTGCAAGCCGAGACCAGGTCGTCGAAGCGACGCAGCGCTGGCTGGAGCGAGCCGTCATCGGGCTCAACCTGTGCCCCTTCGCCAAGTCGGTGTGGGTCAAGAATCAGGTGCGCATCACCGTCACGGAGGCGCAGACCACGGATGCGCTGCTCGACGTGCTGATTGCCGAGTTGCAGCTGCTGGCCGATACGCCGGCAGAGGAGATCGACACCACCCTGCTGGTACATCCACAGGTGCTGACGGACTTCTACGACTTCAACGACTTCCTCGACGTCGCGGACATCGCGCTGGCCGAGCTCGGGTTGGATGGCGAACTGCAGATCGCGAGCTTCCACCCGGATTTCCAGTTCGCCGATGCGGCCGCGGACGATATCAGCAACGCCACGAATCGTTCGCCGTATCCGACCCTGCATCTGCTGCGCGAGGCGAGCATCGATCGCGCGGTGGAGGCCTTCCCGGACGCCGCCGACATCTACGAACGCAACATGGAAAAGCTGCGCGAGCTGGGGCCCGAGGGCTGGGCGGCGCTCGGCGTCGGGCCGGACGCGCCGGAGAAATGAGCCGAGGCGCCGTTTGACGGCGCCGTTTCAGGGCTTCATGAAGCCGAGGTCGCCGAGCGGGAAGTTCGCGAGCCCTGGCAAAGCGGCCGCAATTTGCGCGGCGCTGAGCCCGAACCATCGGGCCAGCGTCGCGGCGTATTGCTCCACCGACAAAGCGGGAATCCAGCGGCCCTGGCGCTCCCAGCTCTCCGCGCCGACATCGTCCGCACCGCCGAGCACCAGGTCGGGGTAGCGGCCGTAAGTCTTGCCGCCTGCCACGGCGCCGCCGATCACCAGATGGTGATTGCCCCAGGCGTGGTCTGTGCCGCTGCTTGCATTGGGCAGGAAGGTGCGGCCGAACTTCGACATCGTGAAACTGGTGACGGCACTGGCCTGGCCGATCCGCACCGTGGCGTCTTCCCGACCGAGGCCTCGATCTATCGACTGGTCGGTGCGCTGCAACTCGAACAAAACGACGAATGGGCACTGCAACGCCGTTACATGACACTGGAAACGCTCGCCGTGGTCGGCGACACGTCCAAACTCAGCCTCTCTGCTGTGGCTGAGTAAACGTGAATTGACCCAAGCCGAACTTGATGACCCTCTGATCACCGCTTACCTTATGCCACGCGGCGGGACGCGATCGCGATCTCGGCGGACGCTCTGGATGCAGGCGAGCGAAG
>JAJZLD010000240.1 GCA_021803785.1 Pseudomonadota bacterium
TAAGTCTCATCGGACCAAGCTCAAGCAAAAGCAGATTCAGGTCAAGGAAGTCAAACTCCGTCCGGGCACCGACGAGAACGACTACCAGATCAAGCTTCGCAACATGACGCGCTTTCTGCAGGAAGGCGACAAGGTCAAAGTGACCCTTCGCTTCCGCGGTCGCGAAATGGCACATCAGGAGTTTGGTGTGCGTCAACTGGAGCGGATCAAGGCTGATCTTGAAGCTGTTGGCACGGTCGAACAGTTTCCGAAGCTCGAAGGGCGCCAGATGATCATGGTTCTAGCGCCGAGCAAGAAAAAGCAACCGGCCTGATCGCTGGTGGCAAAAGCATTCCGGAGTTGCGTAAGCAGCTCCAGGAAACAGCCCCGAAAGGAGCTGCATACAAGTGGAGCCAGGTTCCAGAAGCGTCTTCTGCGGAAGTCCACCCGGTTTCATCGACTAACAGTTTGGAGTGTGTTTCATGCCCAAAATGAAGACCAAGAGCGGCGCCAAAAAGCGTTTCAAGGTGCGCTCGAGCGGTAGCATCAAGCGTTCGCAGGCGTTCAAGCGCCACATCCTGACCAAGAAGACGACCAAGACCAAGCGCCAGCTGCGCGGCATGGAGGGCGTGCACGCGTCCGATGTCGCCCAGGTCAAGTCGATGCTTCCCTACGCGTAATTCAGGAGGAACGTCATGTCTCGCGTAAAGCGCGGTGTTACCGCACGTGCTCGTCACAAAAAAGTCCTCGACCAGGCCAAGGGTTACCGCGGTCGTCGCAAAAACGTTTATCGCATCGCCAAACAGGCGGTGATGAAGGCGGGTCAATATGCTTACCGTGACCGCCGTCAGCGCAAGCGTCAGTTCCGCGCGCTGTGGATTGCTCGTATCAACGCTGCAGCTCGAGAAGTCGGTCTGAACTATTCGAAGTTCATGAACGGACTCAAGAAGGCGTCGATCGAGATCGATCGCAAGGTGCTGGCGGACTTGGCTGTGTTCGACAAACCGGCGTTCGCCGCGATTGCCAACCAGGCCAAGGCCCAGCTTGCTGCGTAAGTTGTCGTAGCGTAAAAAAAGGAGGCCTAGCCTCCTTTTTTTTGTCCCAAATATCCCGGAAGCGTGTTCGTGGATCATCTGCAACAGCTTGTAGAACAAGCGATCGCCGATTTCGGCGCTGCATCAGACGCCAACAGCCTTGAACAGGCCAAGGCGAGATATCTTGGCAAAAGCGGGTCGTTGACTGATCTCCTGAAGGGGCTCGGCAAAATGGATCCAGACGCGCGCCGCGAGGCTGGGGCCGCCATCAATCGCGCGAAAGTAGCGGTTGAGCAGGCGCTTGAAGCTCGTCGCGACGCTCTGCGCGAGGCTGCGCTTGCCGAGCAGCTCGCAGCCGAGGCTCTGGATGTCACCCTGCCCGGGCGCGGTCAGGGGAGTGGCGGCCTTCACCCGGTCACGCGCACGCTGGGCCGAATCGAACAACTGTTTGCCAGTATCGGCTTTAAGGTCGCTGACGGCCCCGAAATCGAAGAGGACTGGTACAACTTCACCGCCTTGAATACGCCTGAGAATCACCCGGCGCGTTCAATGCATGACACGTTCTATTTGCAGGACGCCCCGGGCGTGCTGCTGCGAACACACACTAGCCCGGTGCAGGTGCGCTACATGCGCGAACATGTTGCACTGCATGAGGGTGACGAAGTAATGCCCGAAATTCGCATCATTGCGCCGGGTCGTGTGTATCGCGTCGACTATGATGCGACGCATTCGCCGATGTTCCATCAGATCGAAGGCCTCTGGGTTGGCGAGCGCGTGAGCTTTGCCGATCTCAAAGGCGTAATCGCCGAATTCCTGCGCCGCTTCTTCGAAACGGATGCGCTGCAGGTGCGCTTCCGGCCGTCGTTCTTCCCGTTCACCGAGCCGTCGGCTGAGATTGATTTTGCCTTCATGAGTGGTCCGAATAAGGGCAAGTGGCTCGAGATTGCGGGCTGCGGCGTAGTGCACCCGAACGTGCTGCGCAACGGCGGTATCAATCCGGACCGTTACACCGGTTTTGCATTCGGAATGGGGCTGGATCGTCTCACCATGTTGCGCTATGGCGTCGACGACTTGCGCCTCTTCTTCGAAAACGATCTTCGCTTCCTCAGCCAATTCAGGTAAGCCATGCAGTTCTCCGAGCACTGGTTACGTACGTTTGTCAATCCCGCGCTGGATTCCGCCGCGCTGGGGCATTTGCTTACCATGGCGGGCCTCGAGGTCGAGGAGTCCGAAGCGGTGGCGCCGGCTTTCGAGGGCGTTGTCGTCGCCGAAATCCTGGAAGTCAATCCACACCCCAACGCCGACCGTTTGCGCGTGTGCAAGGTTGATGTAGGGGCGAGTGAGCCGATACAGATCGTTTGCGGTGCGCCGAATGCGGCCGCCGGAATGAAAGTCCCGTGCGCGTTAGTGGGGGCGGTCCTGCCGGGAGACTTTCAGATCAAGGCGGCCAAGCTGCGCGGCGTTGAATCCCTCGGCATGCTGTGCTCGGCGCGCGAGATTGGCATCTCGGATGCGCACGAAGGGCTGCTCGCATTGCCGGAGGACTTTACGGTGGGCGTGAACATCCGTGAAGCGTTAGCGCTCGACGATGTCCGCTTCACGATCAAGCTCACGCCTAACCGTGCCGATTGTCTGAGTCTGCTTGGCGTCGCGCGCGAGGTATCCGCTCTGACGGGCGCCGCGCTGACGGAGCCCCTGGTCACTCCAGTGCCGGCGCGTCACGACATCACTCGCGGTGTGCATCTCGCTTCGCCGGATGCTTGCCCCCGATACGTCGGGCGTGTTTTGCGCAATGTTGATCCGACGCGACCGACGCCTGCGTGGATGAAGCAGCGCTTGGAGCGCTGCGGAGTGCGTTCGATCAGTGCCATTGTTGATGTGACCAACTATGTAATGCTGGAGCTTGGGCAACCACTGCACGCATTTGATAACGACAAGCTTCAAGGTGATGTTGTTGTTCGCTGGGCGCAGGCTGGTGACAAGCTCTTGCTGCTGAACGGCCAGGAGGTGGAGCCGGACGCTCGCACCTTGCTGATCGCCGACGCATCGGGCCCCCTGGCGCTGGCGGGGGTCATGGGCGGCCAACTGAGCGGTGTTACCGATGCGACTCGCGATGTGTTTCTTGAGAGCGCATTCTTTCAGCCCGACGCGATTGTTGGCCGCGCTCGCGCTTACGGATTCTCGTCTGATGCCTCGCATCGATTCGAGCGCGGCGTCGATTTTGAACTGGCGCCGCGCGCGATGGAGCGCGCCACTGAACTGATTCTCTCGATCTGCGGCGGTGAGGCTGGTCCTGCGGTCCAGTCGTTGGATGCGCAGGCCTTGCCAAAGCGGGAGCCCGTGGCATTGCGCGTGTCGCGCGCCTCGCAAGTAATTGGCATTCCCTTTACTGCTGCGCAGATTAGCGAAATCCTTGGGCGCCTCGGTATGCCGGTGACGGTCGAGGAAGATCGTGTGACCGTCACGCCGCCTTCCTATCGGTTCGATCTGCGCATCGAGGAAGATCTCATCGAAGAGATCGCGCGTATTCATGGCTACGAGAACATCCCTGAGAGCCTGCCGCAAGGCACGCTTGGCATGCTGCCTTTGCCGGAGTCCCGGCGTAGCGATTTCGCCTTGCGGCAACTGCTGGCTGGGCGCGAGTACCAAGAGGTTGTCAACTACGCCTTCGTGGACGAGGCATGGGAGCGCGACTTTTGCGGCAACCTTGATCCTATCCGCCTAGCGAACCCGATTGCGAGCCATCTTTCGGTCATGCGCTCGAGTCTGCTTGGTGGCCTGATCGGCACTTTGATGACTAATCAGCGTCGCCGTGCGTCTCGCGTGCGGGTTTTCGAGATCGGTCGTTGTTTCGCGAAGGACGTTAAAGGTCAGCCGGTTGCAGGCTATCGTCAGCCAATGAAAGTTGCGGGTCTTGCATGGGGGGCCGCGGCGGCGGAGCAGTGGGGTCTTGCTACGCGGAAAGTGGATTTCTTTGATGTCAAGGCTGATGTCGAGGCCCTGCTCGATGGCCGCTCGCTGGAGTTTGTGCGGTTGTCGCATCCCGCGCTGCACCCCGGACGTGCTGCGGAAGTGCGGTGCGATGGGGCTGCCGTGGGCTGGGTTGGTGAGTTGCATCCAAACTGGGTGCAACGCTACGACCTTGCGACAGCGCCAGTAGTCTTCGAACTGGACCTTGAAGCCGCGGCATATCGCCCGCTGCCGGTCTTTGTTGCGCCGTCGAAATTCCCGATGGTGGTGCGCGATCTGGCCTTGGTTGTTCGTGCCGAGACGCCGGTTGGGGAACTGCTTGCCGTGCTGCGTGAGGCGCCCGTGAGCATCGTGCAGGCGATTGAAATATTTGATATTTACCAGGGCAAAGGTATCGACCCGGACAGCAAGAGTGTTGCCTTCCGGGTACGCTTCCAACATACTGACCAGACGCTTGAAGACGCTGAAGTCGACGCCGCAATCGATGTATTGGTTGGTCGTGCCGGTGAGCGGTTGGGCGCCCAATTGAGGAGCTGATTGTGTCGATGACGCTAACAAAAGCCGAGTTGGCCGATCTTCTGTTCGAGAAGGTTGGCCTGAACAAGCGGGAAGCCAAAGACATGGTTGATGGCTTCTTCGACGAAATCCGTAATGCGTTGGAACGGGGTGAAACCGTGAAGCTGTCCGGTTTCGGCAATTTTCAGTTGCGCGATAAACCGCAGCGTCCTGGCCGCAATCCCAAGACCGGGGAGGAAATCCCGATCACGGCGCGCCGTGTAGTCACCTTCCACTCCAGCCAGAAGCTCAAGGCGGCGGTGGACTTGCTGAGTGATGCAGAGGTCAATGTCGCAAACCAGCGTGCCGCCTGAGGCGGCTGAACTGCCACCGATTCCAGCGAAGCGCTACTTCACCATTGGTGAGGTTAGCGAACTGTGTGGTGTGAAGCCGCATGTGCTGCGCTATTGGGAGCAGGAGTTCACGCAACTCAAGCCGGTCAAGCGTCGCGGTAACCGTCGCTACTATCAGCATCACGAAGTGTTGCTGGTGCGTCGGATCCGCGATCTGCTGTACAACGACGGCTTTACGATCAGTGGTGCGCGCAACCGTCTGGATGACCTGGCTGAACGTGAGCGCGAGCATGCCGCGCAGAGCGAACGCGAAGAAGCGTTGTTCGGGGCAATCCGCGGCGAGCTGGAAGAAGTGCTTTCGTTACTGCGGAGTTAAATAAATTCAGCAGGAGTTTTGAATCCTGCTATAATGTTTGCCGT
>JAJZLD010000241.1 GCA_021803785.1 Pseudomonadota bacterium
AGATCCTCCTGTCGTTGCGCCGCCGCCGCTGCTTCGCGCATGAGGTTGTCGGCGAGATTGGGCTCCAGCACACCTTCGCCGCCGCCCGATTGCATGGCCTGCAGCAGCAGGCGTTCGAGCGTTGGGTCCAGCGCCATGACTTGTAGTTCCACGCCTCCGGGGAACAGCTGCTGCACGATCGCTCGACCGAGCGCGGTGCGCACGCGCGCGGCAAGCTCCATTGGGTCCTGGGTGCGGGTGGCATGCTCAGCCAATGTCTCGATGATCGTGCGCATGTCGCGGATGTTGACGCCTTCTTCCAGCAGGTACTGCAACACGCGCTGCAACACATGCAGCGGCATGAGCTTGGGCACCAGATCCTCGACCAGTTTGGGCGAATCCTTTGCGATGTGATCGAGTAGCGACTGCGTCTCCATCCGCCCGAGCAGATCAGCCGAGTGGCCCGTAATCACATGGTTCAGATGCGTCGCAACAACCGTGCTGGCGTCCACCACGGTGTAGCCCATCGCGTGCGCCTGCTCGCGCAGCCCCGCCTCGATCCAGATCGCGGGTAGGCCGAAGGCCGGGTCCCGCGTCTGGTTGCCAGGCAGCGGGCCACTGACCCGACCTGGGTTAATCGCAAGATACATACCGGGGAAGGCATCGCCAGTGCCAATTTCGACCCCTTTGAGGGTGATTCGGTAAGCGTTAGGGCGCAATTCCAGGTTGTCGCGAATATGCACCGGCGCAGGCAGGAAGCCGATGTCCTGCGCAAACTTCTTACGCAAACCACGAATACGTCGGAGCAGTTCGCCGTCCTGCCCCTTGTCGACCATCGGGATCAACCGGTAGCCCACTTCGAGGCCCAACACATCGACCGGCGTTACGTCAGCCCAGCTTGCCTCGTTGGATTCGGTCGGCGCCGCCGGTATCGGTGCCGCGAACGATTCGGCCGCCTCGGCATCTGCCTTGGCCTTCTTGGTCAGTTGCCAAGCGAGCCAGCCAAAGGCGGAGGCGAGCAGCAGGAAGACAAAGTTCGGCATGCCCGGAATCAAGCCCATCAGGCCCAGGATGGCTGCGGTCAGCACCATCACTTTCGGGTTCGTAAAGACCTGGCTGACGACTTGGGCACCTACATCCTGGTCTTCACCCACGCGCGACACCACCATACCGGCGGCAACCGAGATCACCAGCGCTGGCAACTGGGCGACGAGGCCATCGCCAATCGCCAGCAGCGTGTAGACCTTGGCGGCCTCGGCGGCCGACAGATCGTGCTGGACGATGCCGACGATAAGGCCTCCGAACACGTTGATCACCATAATCAGGATGCCGGCGATTGCGTCCCCGCGAACGAACTTTGAGGCACCGTCCATCGCGCCGTAGAAATCAGCCTCCTGGCTGATTTCAGAGCGGCGACGTTTCGCTTCCTTGTCGTCGATCAGGCCGGCATTCAGATCAGCGTCGATCGCCATCTGCTTGCCCGGCATCGCATCGAGGGTAAAGCGTGCCCCCACCTCAGCGATCCGCCCAGCGCCCTTGGTGATCACGACAAAATTGATCACCGTGAGGATGATGAACACGATGATGCCCACGGCCGTGTTGCCACCAACCAAGAAGTGACCAAACGCCTCGATCACCTTGCCGGCAGCATCCGGGCCGGAATGCCCTTCCAGCAACACAACCCGCGTCGACGCAACGTTCAAGGAAAGCCGCAGCAAGGTGGTGGTGAGTAGCACCGTGGGAAAAGCCGAGAAATCCAAAGGCTTGCGGGTATACATGCCGACCAGCAACACCATCACCGCAACAGCCAGATTGAAGGTAAACAGCAGATCGAGCAGAAAGGCTGGCAGCGGCAGCACCATCATGGCCAGCACCATGACAACCAGGATGGGGGCTGCGAGCTGCCGGATATTGGCCAACGAGAAGATCTCCCGCAGGTCTAAGACGTTGGTGTTACTCGCCATACTTCGGCTCCTTCAACGCGGCGACCGCAGCGCGATGCGCGGCGGTCATCCGGACAAATCGGTTTTGCGCAGTCATTGCGGCGCCCCCGCGACGCCGTGCGCCGGGTCAAGCTTCGGCGGCACCGGAAGGTGGGAGGGCTCCGCGGGCGGCGTGGCCCCATGCGCGGCTGCATGGCGCAAGGTGAAGACCCACGCCATTACCTCGGCCACGGCGGTGTAGAGCGCCGCAGGTACCTCGTCGCCAATTTCGGTGTGACGGTACAGCGCACGGGCCAGCGGCGGCGCTTCGAGCAGCGGCACTTGGTTAGCGCGCGCGACCTCGCGGATCTGCTGGGCCACGAGGTCGCTGCCCTTAGCGACCACCCGTGGGGCTCGCATCGAAGCACCGTCGTAGCGGATCGCCACGGCGTAGTGGGTCGGGTTGGTCACCACCACGTCCGCCTTGGGCACCTCTTGCATCATGCGGCGGCGAGCCATCTCGCGCTGACGCTGGCGGATGCGACCTTTGATCTGCGGGTCGCCCTCCTGCTGCTTGAACTCCTGCTTGAGCTCATCCTTGGTCATGCGCAGCTTGCTGTAGTACTGCCAGAGCTGGAAAGGCACATCAACCAGTGCGATCAACGCCAAGCCGGACACCAATGTGAGTGTCGAGGCCAGGAGCATCTGCGCGAACTCGTACAGCCCCGGCTCGACCGCCATCACCATGAGGTGCAGAGACTGTTCGCCACGCGCCTTCATCACCGAGTAGCCGATCGAGCCGATCAGGATCGCCTTGAGCAGCGCCTTCACAAGCTCGGACAAGCCGTGCATCGAAAACAGCCGCGTCAGGCCCGCAACCGGGTTCAGCCTTGAGACCTGGAACGAGAATGCCTTGCTGGACACATTGAACCCGCCCACCGCGATCGGCCCCGCCACGGAGGCGATCACCAGCACCAGGAACAGCGGTAGCAGGGTCGTTAGGCCATCGGTGAACAGATCGGACAGCGCATGGATCATCAGCGCCGGGTCGCGCGTCTGCGCGGGCTCTATCGAAAGCCCCGCGCGGGTGAGCATTGCCATCCGCTGATACAGCCAGCCCCCCAGCACCCACATCGTCGCTACACCACCGAGCAGCACTACCAGGCTTCCAAGCTCGCGTGAACGGGGGACATTGCCCTCCTCGCGGGCCTGCTCAAGCCGTCGGCCTGATGCTGGTTCTGTACGTTCGAGATCGCTGTCTTCGGCCATGGCGCATGAACTCCGTGTGGCTGATTATCAGCAAGCACGTCACGCGCGAGCCTCCGATAAGGCGAGGTTAACGCCCGCTATTCGCAGTAGCGCAAGGCAGACGGCCAGATCTCCCCGGGTATTGCGCACCCACCTTCACGCTTATGCCTGTCGGATCTACGTCGTCGCGTTCCATGCAAATTTCGGGCTTTGACGATATTCGCCGCCTCACCCCGCGACGCCGCCCCGTATCCGCTCCCTGTTCTTCAGGCCAGCGCTTTGCCTTGGGTTTCCTCCAGATTTCCACTCACCCAGAACACCCCTGCCGTTCGGCCACCCCTTCCACTTGCCGGGCGAGTAGAGGACTTTCACCTCCAAGTGAGTGCGCCCTGCCGGGCGCACCAAAGAAAAGGGCCGCAGACAGCGGCCCTTTTTGGCGCCTGCGCGCGAAAGCTCAGCTCTTTTTTGCGTCGGTCTTCTTGTCTGCCGTTTTGCCCGGCGACTTCGTTGAAGCGGATTTCTTGGCGTCTGCGCTGGCCTTGTGGTCGGCCATGTCACCACCGGGGCAGGCAAATGCAGGCGCCGACAACAGCAAGGCTGCAACGCAGGCAAGGGAATACATTGATTTCATGAGTCAGCCTCCTCCGGGAACAAGCTGTCAATCTAGCAGCGTACTTGTCCCATGTCAGCTTCGGGCGAAAAATAGCGCGGCCATTACAATGCCCGTCAGCACGATCGCCGACCGCAGTATCGGCGGCGGAAGCCGACGCCCCAGACGTGCGCCGAGGTCGCCGCCGATCACCGCTGCGATCATCATCGGCAGCGCCTTCTGCCACACAACGACACCACCCAGCGCATAAAGCACGGCGGCAATTGTGGTCAGCACCGCCGACACCAGGTTCTTCAGCGCATTGGCGCGATTCAGACTGCGCTCCCCAAGCAAGCCGTACATCGCGAGCAACAAAATCCCAAGGCCACCGTTGAAATAGCCACCGTACACCGACACGATGGCGACACCTGCCGCCGTGGCACCCCCACCCGCTTCGCCCTTGCCAAGCCGCGCGAACCGCGCCAACAACCAGGGCGCCAGCGCGAACAGCAGCGTCGCCACCAGCAGGAGCCACGGCACGATGCGTTGGAAGGCGGTATTCGGCGTGATCAACAACAGCCCGGCACCGGCCGCACCGCCAACAAGGCTTAGCACCAGCGTCAAGCCGAGCTGCCGCCGGTCGAGCCCCGCCAATTCGCGGCGGAAGCCTAGCGCGCTCGCAACGTAGCCCGGCAACAGCGCAAGCGTGCCGGACGCATTCGCAGCGACCGGCGGCACGCCCGCGAATACCAGCGCTGGCAACGTAAGGAAGCTCCCCCCCCCGGCCACTGCGTTGAGCCCGCCGGCAAGCAAAGCCGCCAGAAGCAAAACCGCCCACTCGAGGTTCATGTCATCGCCCGCCTTCGTTTCCGCAGCGGAAGTTGCCTGTGGCGCTCGCCACCAAGCCTTGTGCAGTCGCTTCGTCAGCGCTCGCGATGCGTGCCAGAAATCGGCTCGCATCGATGCCAGCCAGCGCTGTGACGGTACGAACATGCCAGTCGATGAAGACGCGATCGTCGGCCGTCTTTCGCCAAGCGGACACCGCGCCTCGTCCGTGCGCACTCATTCTTCCGTAGCCCAGGCGCGGCTGCGGCCAACTGCGTCGCGCCAGCGCGCAAGACGCCGGGCCGCCTCGTCGCGCGATATGGTGGGTGCGAAGGCGCGCTCGATATCGCCGTCTGGCGACGCTGGGTCGGAGCCAACACCCACGTAGCAGGCTGCGAGTCGCGCGGCGCCCAACGCAGTGCTTTCGATCACCCGGGGCCGCAGTACCGGTACACCGAGAAGATCTGCCTGAATCTGCATCAGCAAATCGTTGGCGCAAGCGCCACCATCCACCCGCATCGAAGCGATCTGCAGGCCCGCATCAGCTTCCATGGCGGCCAGCAACTCGGCCGACTGGAAGGCGATCGATTCGAGCGCCGCCCGGGCAATGTGCGCGCGAGTCGTTCCCCGCGCTGG
>JAJZLD010000011.1 GCA_021803785.1 Pseudomonadota bacterium
CGCTGTCGCTAACCTTCGGTGCGGGTGTCGCTTGGTCGATATGGCGTTGGGCGCGCCAGCCCGCGTAGCCGGCAATGGTGGACACGAAGATGATCAGCGCCGCTGCGAGGGCGCGTCGAGTGGTGGGGTTCATTCTTCGCGCTGTGCCGGTGAAGTGAGCAGGGCTTCCACCGCGGGCAGCTTGGCGCGGTCCGAACCATTGCGGCGCGGAATGCGCTCCGCCAGCGGGCCGAACACGCAGAGCTTGACCGGCACTTCGTCCCATTCAAACGCGAGGATCGCCTCGGGCGACTCCGGGCCTGGCCGGCGCACTTCGCGGTGTTCATAGTCGAGCGCCTGGTTCAGCAGGAAGATCTCGACTTCCTTGGCGCTGTCGGCGAATAGGTCGATTTCGACTTCCGAGAATCCATTTGCCGAGCCGTCAAGCACTGCGCCGGTCAGGGCGGGGCGCCAGGGGGCGAGCATCCGCATGACTTCGCAGGCGGTTTCGCGCATGGTTTCCAAGCGTTCCTCATGCTCGTCGTCGGGGTAGAGCGCCTGGTACTCGCGCAATGCGGCGTCGATCTCGGCGTTGTTCGGCATCGCTTCGCCCTCGGTGATGCCGAGTTGGCGCGCAGCCTTCCGCTTGGCGAGGCCGTAGTCGGATATGCCGTCTTCGGCCATCAGGCGGGCTGCCAGTGCGGCGACGTTCTGGCGCAGCGAACTGCGCGGGGGCGGTGTATCGAGCGGCATCGGGGTTGGGCGCGGAGCCTCGGCTACAATTGAGTCTATTCTAACCACACCCCGCGCGGTCTCCCGGCTGCGCCGTCCCCGATGCATATTCACATTCTTGGTATCTGCGGCACCTTCATGGGCGGCATTGCCTTGCTTGCCCGCGCCGCAGGCCATCGTGTCACAGGCTGCGATGCCAATGTTTATCCGCCGATGAGCACGCAACTGGCCGAGCAGGGGATTGGCCTGATTGAAGGCTTCGATCCATCGCAGCTGGATCAGGCGGCAGATATGTATGTGGTGGGTAATGCGGTGTCGCGAGGCAATCCGCTGCTCGAGGCGATTCTGGATCGCGGCTTGCCGTACACTTCCGGGCCGCAGTGGCTGGCTGAGCACATCCTGCCGGGCAAGTGGGTGCTGGCGGTTGCGGGCACGCATGGCAAAACCACCACGACTTCGCTGCTGGCCTATCTGCTGGAGTCCGCCGGACTCAATCCTGGCTTTCTGGTTGGCGGGGTGCCGCAGGACTTTGGTGTGTCGGCGCGGCTGACCGAGTCGCCCTTCTTCGTCATCGAAGCCGATGAGTACGACACCGCTTTCTGCGACAAGCGCTCGAAGTTTGTTCACTACCGCCCGCGCACGGTGATCCTGAACAACCTTGAGTACGACCACGCAGACATCTTCCCCGACCTGGCCGCGATCGAGACCCAGTTCCATCACTTGGTGCGCACGATTCCGCGCCTTGGTCGCATCGTGGCCAACGGGGCCGAGTCGAGTCTGCGACGCGTGATCGACCGTGGTTGCTGGAGCGAGCTCGAATGGTTCGGCGACGCGGGGGCGTGGTACGCGCGAGAGGGTGATTCGGTGTCGGAGGCGGTGTTTTCGCTTAATGGCAACGAAATCGGGCGTGCCGAGATGCCGCTGGCTGGAGCGCACAACCGCACCAATGCGCTGGCGGCGATTGCGGCAGCTCGCCATGTCGGCGTGCGCCCGCAGGATGCGATTGCCGCGCTTCCGGCCTTCAAGGGCATCAAGCGGCGGCTCGAAGTGCGTGGCGTGGTGCGCAGTGTGACCGTGTATGACGACTTCGCCCATCACCCGACCGCTATCCAAACCACCGTTGAAGGCTTGCGCCGGCGGCAGCCGCAAGGGCGCATCCTGGCCGTGCTGGAGCCGCGTTCCAACACGATGAAGCTCGGCACGATGAAGGATCGTCTGGCGCCAAGCCTCACGCAGGCGGATTTTGTCTATTGCTATGCGAACAAACTCGGCTGGGATCCGGCCGAGGCATTGAATCCGCTGGGCGAGAGGGCACGCACCTTTGAGTCGATCGATGAACTTGTGCGTGCTGTGGTGCAGCAATCCGCACCCGGCGATCATGTTCTCGTGATGAGCAACGGGGGCTTTGGCGGCGTCCATCAGAAGTTGCTGGATGCGCTGGCTGTCGCTTGACCCCTTGCACGCAGTGAGAAGAGGCGCCTTCGGGCGCCTTTTGTTTTTTGTGCTGCGTAAGCGGTGTGTGTTCAGGCAGTTGGATATGGCGACGCAGCATGTGCGGCAATGCAACGCATTGATATGAATCAACATTTGTTGCTGCGAGCGCCTTCGCTGTGGCACCATCGAAACCGGACGCGGCGCAGCGGCCCGAAAGGGCGTCGTTTCTCCGCGCGGGAGTTGGAGTTGCGGCAAGCGGTCGTGTGAGGCGTCGCGAGGTCGGGTGCTCACGGACTGCAAAGCTGTCGTCACAAGCAGCACTCATCCGGTGTTTTTCGAGGACCCATGAGGCATACCACTCGCGCATCAGTTCCACTGGCAATGGCGTTTGTCGCCAACGCCGCGTCGGCAGCCGACGCACGTTACAACCTCCAGCCCCCTGTCACCGGCGTTGCCGAGCAGATCTACGGCATGCATTCGATGATGCTCGTGATCTGTCTGGTGATCTTTGTCGGCGTATTCGGCGTGATGTTCTGGTCGGTGTTCCGGCACCGCAAATCGAAGGGCGCGGTTGCAGCCCATTTCCATGAGAACACAGCGGTCGAGATTGCCTGGACTGTCGTGCCGGTGTTGATCCTGCTCGGCATGGCCTACCCGGCGACGAAGACGGTGATCTCGATGAAGGACACGTCAAACCCGGACATCACGATCAAGGCAACCGGCTACCAGTGGATGTGGGGTTACGACTACATCAAGGGCGAGGGCGAGGGCGTGCGCTTCATTTCCACGCTATCTACGCCGCGCGACCAGATCGAAGGCGGGGCGGCCAAGGGCGCCAACTACCTGCTCGAAGTCGACAACCCGGTGGTCGTGCCGGTGGGCAAGAAGATCCGCATCCTCACCACCGCGAACGATGTGATCCACGCCTGGTGGGTGCCGGCCTTCGGCGTGAAGCAGGACGCGATCCCGGGCTTCATTCGCGACACCTGGTTCCGGGCCGAGAAGGAGGGTGTGTATCGCGGCAACTGCGCCGAACTGTGCGGCAAGGAGCATGGCTTCATGCCGATCGAGGTGCATGTGGTGTCTGCGGCGAAATATGCCGAATGGGTTGTGGCGCAGAAGAAACGCATGGCCGCTGAAGCTCAGCCCGCGGCCGCGCAGGCATCTGCCAACACGGCCGCGGCCGGTTGATCACGCACCGATTCCGAGACAGGAGCTAGAGCATGAGTGCGATCCCACACGGCCTGGAACACGGACATGACCACCATCACCCGAGCGGGTTGATGCGCTGGATTCAAACCACGAATCACAAGGACATCGGCACGATGTACCTGATCTTCAGCTTCATCATGTTCCTCTCCGGGGGCGTGATGGCGCTGACGATCCGTGCCGAACTCTTTCAACCCGGCCTGCAGGTGGTGCAGCCGGAGTTCTTCAACCAGCTCACCACCATGCACGGGCTGGTGATGGTGTTCGGCGCGATCATGCCGGCCTTCGTCGGCTTCGCGAACTGGCAGATTCCGCTGATGATCGGCGCGAGCGACATGGCCTTCGCGCGGATGAACAACTGGAGCTTCTGGCTGTTGCCGCCGGCTGCGATCCTGTTGGTGGGGTCGTTCTTCGTGCCGGGCGGCGCATCGGCGGCTGGCTGGACGCTTTACGCGCCGCTGTCGATCCAGATGGGCATGGGCATGGACATGGCGATCTTTGCGATCCACATCATGGGCATCAGTTCGATCATGGGCGCCATCAACATCGTCGTGACGGTGCTGAACATGCGCGCCCCCGGCATGACGCTGATGAAGATGCCGCTGTTCTGCTGGACCTGGCTGATCACCGCCTACCTGCTGATTGCCGTGATGCCGGTGCTGGCGGGCGCAGTGACGATGATCCTGACGGATCGGCACTTCGGCACTAGCTTCTTCAACGCGGCCGGTGGCGGTGACCCGGTGCTCTACCAGCATGTGTTCTGGTTCTTCGGGCACCCCGAGGTGTACATCATGATCCTGCCGGCCTTCGGCATCGTCTCGCAAGTGATTCCGACCTTTGCGCGCAAGCCCCTGTTCGGCTACGCCTCGATGGTTTATGCGACGGCGTCGATCGCGATTCTTTCCTTCATGGTGTGGGCGCACCACATGTTCACAACCGGCATGCCCGCGACCGGCCAGTTGTTCTTCATGTACGCAACGATGCTGATTGCGGTGCCGACGGGCGTGAAGGTGTTCAACTGGGTCGCGACGATGTGGCGGGGCTCGATGACCTTTGAGGCGCCGATGCTGTTCTCGGTCGGCTTCCTGTTTGTGTTCACGATGGGCGGATTCACCGGGCTGATCTGCGCGATCGCGCCGATCGACATCCAGATCCAGGATACGTATTACGTCGTGGCGCACTTCCACTATGTGCTGGTGGCCGGCTCGCTGTTCGCGCTGTTCTCCGGCGCCTACTACTGGTTGCCGAAGTGGACCGGGCACATGTATGACGAGCGCCTCGGCAAGCTGCACTTCTGGTGCTCGATCATCTTCTTCAACATCACCTTCTTCCCGATGCACTTCCTCGGTCTGGCCGGCATGCCGCGGCGTATTCCGGACTACAACCCGATGTTCGCGGACTTCAATGCCATCGCCACGATCGGCGCCTTCGGCTTCGGGCTTTCACAGCTGATCTTCCTCTTCACGGTCATCAAGTGTGTGCGTGGTGGCGAGAAAGCCGCAGCCAAACCTTGGGACGGTGCCGAGGGGCTTGAGTGGACGGTGCCGTCGCCGGCGCCGTACCACACCTTTGAAGAGCCGCCTCAGGTCAAGTGAGTCGCAACATGGCCAAGCGGAGCGCAACGCGCAGCAACCTGAAGACGGCACTGGGGCTGGGATCGATCGCCCTGGTGTTCTTCTTCGGCGTGATGCTCAAGTACTGGCTGCAGAACCACCAATGAGCTCACTGCAACGCGCCTCCGAGAATCGTCGTCTGCTGCTGCGGCTGGCCGTGGCTGCGGTCGCGATGTTCGGTTTCGGCTTTCTGCTGGTGCCGTTCTACAACACGATCTGTGAGGTCACCGGCATCAATCGCCTGATGAAAGCGGATGCGCAGGCCGCCAACAGCCAGGTCGATGCCTCGCGCACGTTGACCGTCGAGTTCGACGCCAACACCCACGCGTTGCCGTGGCGCTTCTCGCCGCAGCAGTCGAGTGTGAGCACGCACCCCGGCGAACTGGTGCGGGTGGATTACGTGCTCGAGAACACCACGGACAAAACGGTGGTGGGGCAAGCGATCCCGAGCTATGGGCCACGCGTCGCCGCGCAGTACGTGAAGAAGCTCGAGTGCTTCTGTTTCCAGCAGCAGACCCTGGCGCCGCACGAACGCCGAGTCATGCCGGTGGTTTTCGTTGTAGACGCGGCGCTGCCGGCTGAAGTGAATACCGTGACCTTGTCGTACACCTTCTTTGAGGTGGAAGGCGCGGCGCCCGTGGCCGCTGCGGGGCGGGCGGGGTAATGGTGACGCCGCCGGCTGGCTTCCTGGCAACGCTGCGCGCGGTGTTGTGGTCGTTCATCGGTGTGCGCAAACGACAGGATTACCAGCAGGACGCGAGTTCGCTGAATCCGCTTGCGGTGGTTGTGGCGGGCTTGATCGCGGGTGCGTTGTTCATCTTCACACTCGTGATGCTTGTGTCATGGGTTACGGCGTCGCCTTGAAGGCGCCGACAAAAAACAGCATCGACAGGGAGACGCACAGATGAGCGCCACGCTCGAAAAGTATTTCGTACCCGAGCCATCACGCTTTCCGATCTTCGGCTCCGCCGCCTTGTTGCTGATCGGTGCGGGTGCGGCGATGTGGCTCAACCGGGTATCGCCTGGCTCTTGGATGGTGGCGGCCGGTCTCGCGACGCTGATCTACATGCTGTTCGGCTGGTTCGGCCAAGTGGTGCGCGAATCCGAAGGCGGCAAGTACGGCGCACAGGTCGACCGTTCGTTCCGCTGGAGCATGGGCTGGTTCATCTTTTCGGAGGTGATGTTCTTTGCGGCCTTCTTCGGCGTGCTCTTCTATGTTCGCGTGCTGGCTTTGCCTGAGCTGGGTTCCGGCAAGTCCGCGATGCTGTGGGACGGGTTCAAGAGTGCCTGGCCCAATGCCGGCCCTTATGCGGAAGAGGCCTTCACGCCGATGGCCGCATGGGGTATTCCCGCCATCAACACTGGGATCCTGCTCAGTTCCGGCGTCACACTCACTTGGGCGCACTGGGGATTGTTGAAGGGCGCGCGCAGCCAGCTGATCAATGGGCTCGCGCTGACCGTGCTGCTTGGCGTGATCTTCCTGTGCCTGCAGGCGTATGAGTATCACCATGCCTACGCCGAGATGAACCTCACGCTGGCGTCTGGCATCTATGGCTCCACCTTCTTCATGCTCACCGGCTTCCACGGCATGCATGTGACGATCGGTGCAACGATGCTGATCGTGATCCTCGCGCGCAGCATCAAGGGGCACTTCACGGCAGAGCGCCACTTCGCCTTCGAGGCGGTGGCCTGGTACTGGCACTTCGTAGACGTCGTGTGGCTGTTCCTCTTCGTCGTCGTCTACTGGCTTTGACTGCGGCGGGACTCAGAGCCTGCCGTTGATCAGGCCGAAGTGATAGCTCGCCATCAGTAACAGGAAGAGTAGCAAGGACATGCCAACCCGAATCGACAAGGCCATCGCGGTGCGCTGACCGGCACCGCGGTCCTTGAGCAGGAAGCCCAGCGCGGAAGCCAGGCTTGCCACGATCAGCACCAGAAATACGATCACCAGAACGCGCATGTCTCACTCCGGAATGGTTGTCACGCAGTGTAGTTCAGCCCCGGCGGCGTCGGCCAGCCGGCGTGCGTCGCTGCGCCGCGCGCTGGCATTGCTGACTGGCCTGGCGTTCTGCGCGTTGTTTTTGGGCTTGGGACGCTGGCAATTGCAGCGTGCCGAGTTCAAGGCAACGCTCGCTGCTACCCATGCTGCAGCAGGTTCGGCGCAGCCGCTACCGCCGTCTGCCGACGCGGCCCACTACGACGGCGCTCGTGTGGCGGTGAGCGGGACGTGGTTGATCGACCGCACCGTCTGGATCGACAACCGAACCCACGCCGGCCGCGCAGGCGTCCATGTGCTTACGCCGCTCGCGCTCGCTGATGGCAGCTGGCTGTTCGTCAACCGGGGTTGGGCGCCCATGCCGGGCGATCGTCGTCAGTTGCCATTGCCGTCATTGCCAAGCGGCGCGGCACGGGCACTGATCGGCGTGGCGGTGCAGCCTGCGACCGGCGGCTACACGCTCGCGGGCGGCGATGCCCGCGACGCGCTGTGGTCGCGCATCGATGCCGCCCAGATGCAGCGGTGGGCAGGCGCAGCAAAGGTCTACCCGCTGGTGCTGCAACTCGAAAGCAATGTGGGTGATGGCCTCGTGCGTGAGTGGGCGCCACCAGCGTTCGGGCCGGAAAAGCACCGCGGCTACGCGCTGCAATGGTTCTTGCTCGCGGCCCTCGCTGCGGGGCTGACGCTGTGGTTTGGATGGAGGAGTTTGCGACGTGATGAAGCCTGACGCCCGCCGCACCTTGCTGCTGATTGCCGCGGTCTGTGCCGCCCCGGTCATCGCAAGCTACACGCTCTACTGGTTCGGCAGAGCGCCGACGGGCGCCAACTACGGCGAGCTGCTGCGGCCAGCGCCGTGGCAACCGGGCCGAATGGTCGAGCTCGGCGGCGCTGCGATCGAACCTGCAAGCCTGAAGGGCCGCTGGGTGATGGTCTACGCCGCGCCAGCGGCGTGCGACGCCGCCTGCCGCCACGACCTCTGGATCATGCGTCAGGTGCGCACAGCACAGGGCAAGGAGATGGAGCGCGTCGAGCGGGTCTGGCTCGTGACCGACGGCCGCGCGCCCAGTGCCGAATTGCTCGCCGAGCATCCGGGGCTGCGCGTGGTGCGTGCCGAGGCCGCCGCGGCGCCAGCAGGGCGGATCGAGATGGTCGACCCGCTGGGCAACCGGATGATGCGTTACCCGGCACAACCTGAGCCGAAGCGGATCATCCAGGATCTGACCCGCATCCTGAAGTACTCGCGGCTGGGCTGAACGGCATGTTGCGCCGACTCGTTCTTGCCGCCCTCTCTCTGGCCTGCATCGTGATCCTGCTGGGCGCCTACGTCCGGCTGTCGGATGCGGGTCTCGGCTGCCCGGATTGGCCCGGTTGCTACGGCCAATTGAGTCCGCATCACGCGGCCGAAGCGATCTCTGCCGCGCAGGCCGACGCGCCGCAGGGGCCGGTGTCGATGCCCAAGGCCTGGAAGGAGATGGTTCATCGCTATCTGGCGGCAACGCTTGGTCTGATGATCCTCGGCATTGCGGTGCTGACCTGGCGCCGCCGTCGCGAGGGCGCGCCGCTGGGGCTCGCTACGGCCCTTGTTGGCGTGGTGATCTTTCAGGGGCTCCTGGGCAAATGGACGGTCACGCTCCTGCTGAAACCCGCGATTGTCAGCGGTCACCTGATCGGCGGCATGACCACCGCGGCGCTGCTCGCGTGGCTTGCCTGCCGGCTGGTGGGCTTGCGCCGCATCGACGTACCGCCCGCGCAAGCCTGGCTTGCCCGAGCGGCCTTTCTCGCGCTTGCCTGCCAGGTCGTTCTCGGCGGCTGGGTGAGCACGAACTACGCGGCGCTGGCGTGCGCCGATCTGCCAACCTGTCACGGCCAGTGGTGGCCGGAGACCGACTTCCACAATGCGTTCCACCTCGTGCGTGAGCTGGGCATGACGGCCAGCGGTGATCTGCTCTCAAATGCGGCGTTGACCGCGATTCACCTGAGCCATCGTGTCGGAGCGCTGGTGGCGGGTGCCTTGCTTGCTGCGCTGGCGATTGCGCTGCTGCGGCGTACCGCAACGCGCGGGCTCGGTGCGCTGCTGCTTGTGGCGCTGGTGCTGCAGATTTCGCTCGGTGTGGCCAACGTACTGTTGCGCCTGCCACTGCCGCTTGCGGTGATCCATAACGCCGGCGCTTTGGTGCTGGTGCTGGTGATGGTCCGGATCAATCACGCCGTGCGGCCGAGTGCCGTGTTGGTGCGTCGGGGGAGGTACCTGAATGAGAACGCTCTCGCTTGAATTTGCTCAGCCGCTGGCCGATCGTTTGCGCGCCTTCGGTGCGCTGACGAAATTCCGCGTCAACCTGCTGATCGTGTTCTGCGCAGTGATCGGCATGTTCCTCGCGGTGCCAGGGGGGCTACCCAATGCCGCGACGGTGATCGCCGCCACGCTGGGGATCGCTTGCGTGGCTGGCGCGGCGGCCGCGATCAATTGCCTCATCGAGCAGAAGATCGACGCCGTGATGGCGCGCACCCGCGCACGACCGCTGCCGCGCGGCGTGCTGACACCGGCCGAGACGCTCGCGTTCTCGTGCCTGCTGGGCGGCTTCGGCCTGACCATACTGTGGCAAGCAGTCAATCCGCTGACCATGTGGCTGACCCTTGCGACCTTCGTTGGCTATGCGGTGATCTACACCGTGCTGCTGAAGCCCTACACACCGCAGAACATCGTGATTGGCGGCGCATCGGGGGCGATGCCGCCAGTGCTCGGCTGGGCCGCGGTGACCGGAGAGGTCTCGGCCAATGCCTGCCTTTTGTTCCTGATCATCTTCGCGTGGACGCCGCCGCACTTCTGGGCGCTCGCCTTGTACCGGACCCAGGAGTACGCGCGCGCCGGTTTGCCGATGCTGCCGGTAACCCACGGTTCGGAATACACCCGCTTGCAGGTGCTGCTCTACACCCTGATCCTGTTCGCGGTAACGCTGCTGCCGTATGCGACCAAGATGAGCGGCTTGCCATACCTCGCCGCCGCTGTTGGTCTGGGGGCTGGCTTCATCCGCTATGGCTGGCGACTCTGGGTGAATTACTCGGACGCATTGGCGCGGCGTGCCTTTCGCTATTCGATCGTGTATCTTTCAGCGCTGTTCGCCGCCCTGCTGATCGACCATTACCTGTGATGCGCCGCCGCTTTCTCGCTGTGCTCGCAGCCGCCCTGTTAGGCGGCTGCGGCGTTTCTGACGCCCCGAAATTCCACGCCACCGACATCACGGGGGCGGACTATGCGAAAGCCTTCACGCTGACCGACCAGCATGGCAAACCGCGCACGCTCGCCGAATTCAAGGGCAAGGCGGTCACCGTCTTCTTTGGCTACACCCAATGCCCGGACGTCTGCCCAACCAATCTCTCGACGATGGCACAGGTTGTGAAGCTGCTGGGAGCTGATGGCGAGCGCCTGCAGGTCATCTTCATCACGGTTGATCCAGAGCGTGATACCCAGCAGCTGCTGTCCGAATACCTACCCGCCTTCCACCCTACTTTCCTCGGCCTGCGGGGTGATGCCGCAACGACCGAGCGTGTGATGAAAGATTTCCGCATCTTTGCGCAGAAGCAGGGGGACATTGCGGGCGGCAACTACACGGTAGACCACACGGCCGGCACCTATGTCTATGATCCTCAGGGTCGTTTGCGGCTTTACATTCGCCACGGCGAGACACCGCAGAACATCGCCGACGATCTGCGCCTCCTGATCGCGGGCAAGTAAGCTTCACCGACTGTTACAACTCACAGCCCCGCCGCCGTCAGCTAAGCTGAACAGTGAGGCGTTGAGCGTGTACGCCCGCCAAGTCGGCGTGGCGATTCTGTTACGCGCGCGGCGCGTTGGGGGCTTTCATGCGGGAGTGGCGAGCAGACGGCGGCTTGCGTTGGGTGTGTGCGCTCATCGGCGCGCTCTGCCTCATGGCGCAGGCATCGGCCGAGGTGCCGGACCCGCCGGGGCGGGTCGGCAGGGTCAGCTATGTCGAAGGTCGGATCGAGGCATGGACGGCCGATAGTCAGGACTGGGCACCGATCAATGTGAACATGCCGGTGACCTCCGGCATCGGGCTTTGGACCGCGACGGATGGTCGCGCAGAAGTTCGTATCGGCAGCACTTCGATTCGGCTGGACGCCGATTCACAACTCAATTTCGATCGCGTCGACGATGCAGCCATTGCGCTTGAAGTGCGACGCGGCGTGGCACGTGTTCGCCTGCGCAGCTTGCCGGATGACGATCAGCTCGTGGTCAGTGCAGGTGGTGTGCGTGTCGATGCGCAGCGCGCGGGCGACTATGCTCTGGAGTACGACCCTGGCTCACGCCGAGTGTGGGTTTCCGTCTTTGCCGGCCGCGCGCGCGTCAGCGGAATTGCAGAGCGGCTTACCGTGCTCGCCGGCCAACGAGTTGAGCTGGATGCGGTAGCGCTGCGCCTTGTGGCGTCGGACGAAGCTGGGCGCAGCAGCTTTGATGAATGGGCCGAGCGTCGCGACCGCGAACAGGATCGGCTCGCGTCGAGCCGCTATGTGTCGCCCGAGATGACCGGCATTGAAGCGCTGGATGGTCACGGCCGCTGGGAGGAAGACCGCCGCTACGGCCCGCTGTGGTACCCGGTGGCGGTGGCGCCCGGTTGGGCGCCTTACCGTTACGGCCACTGGGCGTGGGTGGCACCTTGGGGCTGGACCTGGATCGACGACGCACCCTGGGGCTTTGCGCCCTTTCACTATGGCCGCTGGATCATGATCGGCGGGCGCTGGGGGTGGGCACCGGGCCGCTATGTTGCGCGGCCGGTCTATGCGCCTGCGCTGGTCGGCTTTTACGGAGGCGCGCCAGGCTTCTCAATCAATGTTCGTCTCGGCCCGGTCATCGGGTGGTTCCCGCTTGCGCCCTTTGAGGTGTACCGCCCGGCCTATACCTACTGCGAGACCTATATCCAGCGTATCAACATCACGCATGTCACACGCATGCCGCCGATGCCGGGTGGCCTGAATGGCGACTACCCGCGCCGGCCGATCGACTACCGCTATGGCGCGCAGCGTGACGCCGCAACCTTTGTGTCGCGTGACGACTTCTTCCGCCAACGCCCGATACAGCATGGTCAGGGCGGTGTGAACACGGATGTCATTCGGCACTTGCCGATCGGTGGCGCGCCGCCCCCACCGCCGGGCGTCACGCCGCGTCCGCCGCGCGGGCCTGGCGGGGGTGACATGCCAATAACGGATCCGCGCCCGTCCGGTGGGTCGGGGCCGCAGTCGATGCCGCCTCGTATCCCGGGGGATCCGCAGCGCGGTGACCTGCCCCGCTATCCGATCGGTGATCCGCGCCGGGCGCCGCAGGGCTGGGGCGGCGAGCGTGCCGCGCCGCCAGCGCCGCTTGATCGGCCAGCCCCCGCGGCACCGCCAACGCGTAGCGCCCCGATGCCGACGATACCGATCGAGCGCGACGTGCGGCCGCAATCCGCGCCGCCGCAGCGCCAGCCGGGCATGCCTAACATCGGGCCACAACAGAACCAGCCCGGCGTCGTACCTGGCCTGCCGAGGCAAGGGGGCGAGGCGACTCGATCCGATCCAGTCGTGGTACCGCGCGGCGGCGAAGGGGCGCCGCCCCGGCGTTGGCCGCCCGCACCGGGCAGCGAACAGCCGGCAGCGCCGCAGCCGCACGGCAATCTGCCGCGCTCGATGCCTATGCCAGGGGGGTCGGGCGTGTCGGGTGCAGAGGCGCAGCACGCGGCGCCGCGCCCGCGTGTGCCGGAAGGGCTGCCGGTAGCGCCGCGCGCGCCTGAAGGCGTCAATCGCGCGCGCGAGGCACGCGAAAACGTGCGGCCGGAGCACGATCGGCCACGCCGCCCTGGGCAGCAAAGCGAGTAGGACGCGCAAAAACGACAAGGCCCCTTGCGGGGCCTTGGTCATTTGGCAGGGCCGGGCAGCCGGGTCAGACGTAAGCCGCCAGCGCGCCTTTCATTTTCTGCAGCGCTTTGGCCTCGATCTGGCGAATACGCTCGGCGGAGACGCCGTATTCGGAGGCCAGCTCTTGCAGCGTCGCGCTTTCGCCGTCAGCCAGCCAACGGCGGCGGATGATTGCGCGGCTACGTTCGTCCAGCGCTTCCAGCGCGCTCTCCAGACCTTCGCTTTGCAGGCGGTCGCGGCCGCGCGCTTCGAGCACGGCGGTCGGTTCGGCGTCGGCGTCGGCCAGATAGGTGATCGGCGCGACACGGCTGTCGTCATCATCTTCCGGGCCCAGCTCAAGGGCGACGTCGCCACCCGAGAAGCGGGTTTCCATTTCGCGCACTTCTTCCGGTTTTACGCCCAGCACGCGCGCCATGTCGGCCACTTCGCCGGTCGTCAGGGTGCTGCTGTCGGACTTCATGCTGCGCAGGTTGAAGAACAGTTTGCGCTGCGCCTTGGTGGTAGCGATCTTCACCAGGCGCCAGTTCTTCAGGATGTATTCATGGATCTCTGCCTTGATCCAATGGATTGCAAAGCTCACCAGACGCACGCCGCGATCCGGGTCGAAGCGTTTGACGGCCTTCATCAGGCCGATGTTGCCTTCCTGGATCAGGTCGCCGTGCGGCAGGCCGTAACCGAGATAGTTGCGGGCGACCGAGACCACCAGCCGCAGGTGCGAGAGCACGAGCTGACGCGCGGCCTCGAGATCCTGTTCATCACGCAGTTTGCGTGCAAGCGAAAGCTCCTGTGCTTCCGTCAGGATCGGGAACCGGTTCGCCGCCTGAACGTACTGCTCCAGACTACCCAGTGCGGACGGGACGGGGAACGACAGCGATGTGGTCATCTGCATACCTCCAACAAATTACCTCTGGAACAATGTTAGCACTCGATACTAGAGAGTGCTAATAACAAATTTTGTTCCCGAAATTTGTCTCGGTATGCAGGCCAACGGCAGTTCCGGCGCATTCACTTGCGGTGTGCCGGAACGGCCGTGCGGCGCATTCAGGCGACGGGTTCGAGTTCGGATGCGTAGAACAGCGCTTCTAGCGAGGCGCAGGCCTCGTCCGGATCAATCTTGACGTACCACATGGATTCACGCGCATTGCCGCCGAGACGGTTCTTGCGCACCAGGGTGCCGGTGCGTCCGTTGAAAAAGGCCTGCCGGGCGGCAGCGCCGGCGTCGAGGTGACCGATGCGGACGCGATGTCCGACTTTGAAGCCCTGGGTTTGCGTGCTCATGTCTTGTGTTCTCGCTCTGGAAGAACGGTCGCGTTGTTGGAGCGCGATCGGGTTTTGTCTCTGTCGCGGATTCTTCGCTTGTGGTGAAGTCGCGTCTTGATTGTGTTTGGCGATTTTAAGCGCCAAAAATGACAAAAAGCTATTCAGTTGGCAAGAACGCGTTTTGCGTTGCAGCAAATGAACTTGGGATAAATGCCGCGCGGCGTGTTCGCGCACCCTGCCCGAGAAGCGCTGCGCAGGCTGATCCAGCGAATTTGGTCATAAATTGCGGCTGAATGGACGCGGCGAAAGGCGCGGTGAGCCCTGTTTCATATTGCGATGCCGCAGCCCGGGTCGGTACGGTTGGCAATGGGCATTATGACTTGATGAAAATTGCGTGAGGCCGCCGACTGATCAGCCTGCCGGCTCAAGTGGCGCGCGCGTGCAGGCGACCGCATGGGTGCTGCCGCCCTGGGCGGTCAGAGGCGGGATCGCTGCACTGCAGGCGTCGATGGCGAGCGGGCAGCGGGTGCGGAACACACAGCCAGAGGGCGGCGCAATCGGGCTTGGCAGGTCACCCTCGAGGATCTGCACTGTCTTGTTTCGCTCGCGTGCCGGGTCCGGGATTGGTACCGCGGAGAGCAGCGCGCGGGTATAGGGATGGGCCGGAGCGCGGAACAGCGCGTCGGCATCGGCCATCTCCATCGCGCGGCCGAGGTACATCACCAGCACGCGGTCTGAGATGTGGCGCACCACCGCCAGGTCGTGGGCGATGAAGACCAGTGCGAGGCCGTCTTCCTGCTGCAGATCCATCAGCAGGTTGATGACCTGGGCCTGGATCGACACATCGAGCGCCGACACCGGTTCGTCGCAGATGATCAGCTTCGGTTTGACGATCAGCGCACGCGCGATGCCGACGCGCTGGCACTGGCCGCCCGAGAATTCATGCGGGTAGCGGTTGATTACATTGGGTTGCAGGCCGACGCGCGTCATCACGCGCTCCACTTCGGTCTTCACCGCCTGCGCACCGATGCCCGGGCGCAGCGTGCGCAGGGGCTCGCCGATAATGTCGCCGATGGTCATGCGCGGGTTGAGCGACGACAGCGGGTCCTGAAAGATCATCTGCAGGTCGGCGCGCAGCGGCTGCCAGTCGGCTTCGGGCAACCCAGCGAGCTCGCGCCCGGCCAGCTTCACGCTGCCGCCTGCGATCGGGTTAAGGCCGATCAGTGCCCGTGCGAGCGAACTCTTGCCGCAGCCGGACTCACCGACAATGCCCAGCGTCTCACCGGCGTTCAGGGTGAAGCTCACGCCGTTGACCGCCCGCAGCAGCCGCGGGGGTGACCAAGGCAGCATGCCCTCTCGCCCGACCTGGAATTGGACTTGCAGGTCGCGAACTTCAAGCAGCGGCGCGCTCACGTCGCGACCCTCCGATCGCTGGCTTGCGCGCTATCGGCTGCGGGCGCTGCGGTGGCATCGGTGTCGCAAAGCTGTTCGAGTGGCCGATGGCAGGCACGACGACGGCCCTCACCGAAGGCGGTGAGGGGGGCCGGGGCGAGGCAGGCGGTGTCGCGTTCAACACAGCGTGGTGCAAACGGGCAACCGGGCGGCAGCGCAAGCAGGTTGGGCGGGTTGCCGGGGATGGTTGCGAGACGGTCACTGCCGTGTGGCTGATCCATCCGCGGTACCGCATGCAGCAGACCCATCGTGTAGGGGTGACTGGGCTGCGCGAACAGCGCTTCCGCCGGGCCCTGTTCCATCACGCGGCCGGCGTACATCACCAGCACCTGGTCGCAGACCCCGGCAACCACGCCCAGATCGTGCGTGATCATGATCACCGCGGTGCGGAAGTCGCGCCGCAAGTCCTGCAGCAGCCGCAGGATCTGCGCCTGCACCGTGACGTCGAGCGCGGTGGTCGGTTCGTCCGCAATCAGCAGTTTCGGCCGGCACAGCAGCGCCATCGCGATCACGACCCGCTGGCGCATGCCGCCAGAGAACTCGTGCGGGTACATGGTCAGACGCTTCTTCGACTCTGCAATCTTCACCGCATCCAGCATGCGCGCCGATTCTGCCAGTGCGGCCTTGCGATCCAGCCCCTTGTGGAAGCGCAGCACCTCGGTGAGCTGATCGCCGACCGTCAGGTAGGGGTTTAGTGCGGTCATCGGGTCCTGGTAGATCATTGCGATCTCGGCCCCGCGGCGGGTGTTCAGCTCGGCTTCCGAGAGCGCGAGCAGATTGGCGCCGCCGTAGAGCACTTCACCGGTGGCGCGCCCGTTCCTCGCGAGCAGGCCCATCAGCGCAAATGCAGTCTGGCTTTTGCCTGAGCCGGACTCGCCGACGATGCCCAGCGACTCGCCTTCCTGCAGCGAGAACGAGAGGTCGTTAACCGCAGCGACCTCGCCTTCCGGCGTGGCGAAGCGGACGTTCAGGTTGCGGACGTCGAGCAGCGCGCTGGCGGCGCGCGGCCGTCCGAAGCCGCCGAGCGCCCCTTTGGGCGGCTGCGAACGGGACGGAGCGTGGGGGTGGTCCATATCAGCGGTCCTTCGGATCCAGCGCGTCGCGCAGGCCGTCGCCAATGAAGTTGAAGCAGAACAGCGTGGTGATCAGGAACGCGGCCGGGAAGCCCAGCTCCCAAGGCGCGGCCTCGATCGACTTGGCGCCCTGTTCGAGCAGTGCGCCCCATGAGGTCATCGGCTCCTGCACGCCAAGCCCGAGGTACGAGAGGAAGCTCTCGAACAGGATCATCGAGGGCACCAGCAGCGTGGCGTATACCGCTACGATGCCCAGCACGTTGGGCACGATGTGCCGGGTGATGATGCCCCAGCGCGACACGCCGCAGACCCGCGCTGCTTCGACGAATTCCTTGCGCTTGAGCGAGAGGGTCTGGCCGCGCACGATGCGCGCCATGTCCAGCCAGCTGACTGCACCGATCGCGAGGAAGATCAGCCACAGCTCGCGGCCGAAGAAGGTCATCAGCAGGATCACCAGAAACATCACCGGGAAGCTGGCGAGGATCTCGAGGAAGCGCATCATCACGCTGTCGGTCTTGCCGCCCAAGAAACCTGCGGTCGCGCCGTAGAGCGTGCCGATCAGCACCGCGACCAGCGCGCCTAGCGCGCCGACCATCAGCGAGATGCGGCCGCCGAGCAGGGTGCGTACATAGAGATCGCGCCCCAGGTTGTCGGTGCCGAACCAGTGTGCGGTGTCGGTGGCGGGGGCGACGTGCATGTTGTCGAAATCCGGCTCGTCGAAGGCGTGCGGCGACGGCAGGGCGCCAAAGGCACACAGCAGCACGATCACGGTGAGGATCACCAGGCTCGCGAGCGCTGCGCGGTTGCGCAGGAAGCGCCGGCGGGCATCGGCCCAGAGGCTGCGACCGCGGATGCTATGCGACAGGGTGTCGTCGAGCCCGGGTAGCGGCGGCAGCGGTCGCGCGAGGCGTTCGACCAGGGTGGGCGCCGACGGCGCGTGGGAAGGCGAATGCATCGTCGGCCCTTCAGTGGATGCGGATGCGCGGGTCGATGAAACCGTACAGGATGTGGACCACCGCGTTAAAGAAGATCGTCAGCGCACCGATCAGGATCGTCAGCCCGAGCACCATCGGGTAGTCCCGGTTCAGTGCGCCGTTGACGAAAAGCTGCCCGATGCCGGGGATGCCGAAGAAGGTCTCGACCACGACCGAGCCGGTGATGATGCCGACGAAGGCCGGCCCGAGGTAGGAGATCACCGGCAGCAGCGCCGGGCGCAGCGCATGCCGGCGCAGGATGTAGCCCGCCGGCAGGCCTTTGGCGCGCGCCGTGCGGATGAAGGGGCTGCCGAGTACTTCGATCATGCTGCCGCGGGTGATGCGGGCGATGACCGAGATGTAGTGCTGGCACAGCACCGCCACCGGCAGTACCACGTAGATCAGCTTGCCGCCCTCCCAGCCGCCGGCGGGCAACCACTTGAGGCCGATTGCGAAGACCAGCGCCAGCACTGGCGCGAGCACGAAGTTCGGCAGCACCACGCCAATCATCGCAATCCCCATCACCGAGTAATCGACCCAACTGTTCTGCCGCAGCGCGGCGGTCACACCCGCTGCAATGCCGACCACGACCGCGACGACGAAGGCCATCAAGCCCAGGCGGAAGCTCACTGGCACGGCGGCCCACACCAGATCGTTGACGGTGAAGTCCTTGTATTTGAAAGATGGGCCGAAGTCGCCGCGCGCCAGGTCGGCAAGGTAGCCAAGGTACTGCTGCCAGGCGGGCTGGTTGAGGCGGTACTTGGCCGCGATGGCAGCCATCACCTCGGGCGGCATGTTTGCCTCCGACGAGAAGGGGCCGCCGGGCGCCAGGCGGATCAGAAAGAAGGTGACCGTCACCAGCACTAGCAGGGTTGGCAAGGCTTCGAGCAGCAGGCGGCGGAGGATGAGCTTGAGCATGGGCGGCTTCAGTGCGCAACGATGTAGAGGTCGCGCGTGAGGATGCGGCCCTCCGGGTTGTGGCCGTAGCCCTTGACCCATGGTTTGATCAGGTGGCGGTTGCTGTAGTGGTAAACGTTAACCGTCGGGAAGTCCCTCGCGAGAATCCGTTCGGCATCCTGGTAAAGGCGTGTTCGTTCGCCAGCATCGAGCGTGCTCTTGGCGCGGTCCATGATTGCGTCGTACTGCGGGTTGTTGTACTTGCCGTCGTTGTTGCCATGCTGGGAGTGGAACAGGTCGAGCATCGTCGACGGTTCGTTGTAATCGGCAATCCACGCGTAGCGCGAGACTTCGAAGTCGCCCCGGTTGCGTGAGTCGAGAAAGGTCTTCCACTCCTGATTGACCAACACCACTTCCACTGGGCCGATGCGGCGCCACATCCACGCCGCCGCCAGCGCGATCTTCTTGTGCTGTTCATTGGTGTTGTACAGAAGCTCGAAGCGGAGCGGGCGCGCCTTGCTATACCCGGCTGCAGCGAGCAGGCGCCGCGCCTCGTCTTCGCGTTTGGCTTGCGTCCAACGCTGCCAATCGTGCTCGATCGGCGAATACCCTTCAGCGGTTTCTGGAGTGAAGCTGTAGGCGGGGGTCTCGCCAGTGCCGACCAGCTTCTGCGCGATCACCTCGCGCTGCAGTGCCAGCGAGAGGGCCTTGCGCACCCGCACGTCGTCGAAAGGCTTCTTGCGGAAGTTGAAGACGTAGCAGTAGGTGCCCAACTGCGGCCAGGTCACGAGTTCGTTCGGAATCTCGCGCCGGATCTGTTTGAGCTGCTCTGGTGGCACGCCGCCGTCGGCGGTCATGTCGATGCCGTTGGCGCGATAGCGCTGGTACTCGGCCGACTGGTTGACGATCGGCAGGAAGGTGACCTTGTCGATCACCGTCTTCGCGTTATTCCAGTAGTGCGGGTTGCGCACCATCACAATCCGCTCGTTGACGACGCGCTCGGCCAGTTTGTAGGCCCCGTTGGAGATCATGTTGCCGGGTTCGGTCCACTTGTCGCCGTATTTCTCGATGGCCTTGCGTGGCACTGGCATCAGACTGCCGTGCGAGAGCGTGGCAATCAGGTAAGAGACCGGCTTCTCCAGCGTGATCTGGAGCGTGTGGTCGCCAAGCGCCTTGACGCCCAATTCGGAGGGCGGCACCTTGCCCGCCACGATGGCGCGACCGTTTTTCACGTTGCAGGCCTTGCCCAGATACCAAGCGTATTGCGACGCGGTCTTTGGATCGACCATGCGCTTGAACGAGTACTCGAAGTCGTGCGCGGTTACCGGGCTGCCGTCCGACCACTTCGCGGTCCTGCGTAGCGTGAATAGCCAGACGCGGCCGTCTTCCCGGCTCTCCCATTTCTCGGCGACGCCCGGTATCACCTTGCCGTCCGGGTTGAGTGTCACCAGGCCTTCGAAGAGCTCGACCGCCATGTTCGACTCGGGACGGCCCTCTGACTTGTTCGGATCGAGTGTGGCTGGCTCGGTCCCATTGCCGCGCACGATCTCCTGCACCGGATGGAGTTTGGTACCCGGCGGCACCTCGGCCGCGAATGCGCCGATCGCGCCGGCTAGCGCGGCTGCAGCGCTGCTCAAGCATGCAAGCCGTTGGGGCATGTGCATCGTTTCTGGGCTCCTGAATGGGGCACGTTCCGGTATTGCGCTGCCCGGTTGGGCTGCGCAGCGGTCAAGGGCGTCCGGCGTGTGTCCGGGCTTGCCGCACCGGACAAAGCGGGCAAGGGTAGGCGTTCGGTGGGTACGGTGCAAGCAACATGCCTGCCTTGGCGGCGATCGGCGCGCTTTGATCCGCCTCAATCCTTGGTGCAGGACTTTGCCGTTAAATGCGAATCTGCCATTTTCCCGTCCAAGCAGACGGGGCTTCCGAACCGCTAGGCCAGAACCACACATGACACGCAGCCCTCGCCTGATCCATCTTTCTCACGAACACGCTTCGGCGTTCAAGCTCGCACTCGCGGTGCGGGCCATCACGCCGGAAGACCCGTCTGCGCTGCCGGCAGTTGCGCAGCGGATTCGCGATACGTTCGAGCGCGAACTCTCGGTGCATTTCGAGGAAGAAGAAAAGCATGTGCTGCCGCGCCTGGAGGCGGCAGGGCGAACCGAGCTGGCTGAGCGCACGCGGCGCGATCACGAGCGCCTGCGCGAACTCGCCGATGCGCTGGCCACACCTACGGTGGAAGGCGTGCGTGCGTTTGCCGCGGCATTGACCGCGCACGTCGCGTTTGAAGAAAACATCGTGTGGGAGGCGCTGGAACCCGGCGCCGGCATGTCCTTCGATCCGGAAGCGATCTGATTGCCTGGCCCGGGTCAGCCTCGGTCCAGATCAAGGCCGTCGAGCAGCGAAAGATTGCTGCTTACCGAGAACGACTCCATCACCTCGTGGTGATCGCAGCGCTGCTCGAACGGCGCTTCGATACCCTTGCCGTGCAGGTGGCAATGCGAGCTTTCCGGCGCAAAGTGCCGGCAGCGTCCTGCACAGGGAAGGGGGTGCGTTGCGGACATCCAGACCTCGGGCGCGACCTGCGAAATTCGTCACGC
>JAJZLD010000242.1 GCA_021803785.1 Pseudomonadota bacterium
GCTGGGCCTGCCTGCTGCACTACATCAGCGACCGCATCGCGCCTGTCATCGGGCCGCCCAGACCGCCACAAGGGCTTCCGGCCGCGGGGTAACTGCCGGATTTAGGCTCAATGTGCACGACTTTGCCGTGCTCCCCGCGCACCGCGGCTGCGGGGTCGGGCGCGCGCTGATGCAGCAGGTGATCGCGCTGGCCCAGTCGCTGGATTGCTGCAAGGTGACGCTGGAGGTGCTCGAAGGCAATGCGCCAGCGCGTGCGTTGTATCAGGCCTGCGGTTTCGCCGATTACGCATTGGACCCGGCCTGGGGCAAGGCGATGTTCATGCAGCGCTGGCTGGGCGATTGAGCGCTTGCTCACGTCGGTGCCGCGCGCAGGCCCGGATGAACAGCCGCCGGCATCGGGCTGGCCGCTGAAGCGATCCCGATCGAGGGCCGCGCTTACTTGAGCTTGTGCGCGGACATCAGCACGAGTTTGCCGGCGACGAAGTTTGCCTTCACATTGCGCCCTTCATCGCCCCAGCTGCAGGCGCCGATGCCCAGCGTTTCGTCGCAACTGCCGGCTGACCCGACCAGGGCTTCCACCTCTTGCTGCGTCATGCCGGTTTGCAGCTTCTGATAGTTCTGCATCGTCAGCTTGCTGCAGCCGGCCAGCATGAGTGCGATCGGTGCGCTTGTCCAGATGACGCGTCTCATGCACCGATGTCCGGTTTCTCGCCCCAGCGGGCGATTAGCGCGTGGGTTACGCCGAGCTGATCGAGGACCCGCGCGACGACAAAATCGACCATGTCCTGCACAGTCTGCGGATGCGTGTAGAACCCGGGGCTGGGCGGCAGAATCACCACTCCCATGCGCGAGAGCTTCAGCATGTTTTCCAGATGCAGCGTGGAGAAGGGGGTTTCCCGTGGCACCAGAACCAGTGGGCGGCGCTCCTTCAGGCAAACGTCCGCGGCACGCTCGATCAGGTTGGACGACAGCCCCGCGGCGATTGAAGCCAGCGTGCCCATCGTGCAAGGGCAGATCACCATCGCGTCCGGCGGGTTCGAGCCGGAGGCAAGCGGCGCGAACCATTCTTCGCGGCCATACACGGCAAGCTGCCCTTCGGCGGCACCGAAGCGTTCGGCAAAGAGGGCCTGTACTTCGGCTGGGCGTGCCGGCAGCGCGAGATCCATCTCCTGGCGCGCGACGATCTGGGCGACCTGCGAGTACAGCAACTCGACCTTCACGCCGGCCGCCAGCAGGCATTCGAGCAGGCGGATGCCGTAGGGCATGCCGGAGGCGCCGGTGAAGGCAAGGGCGATGCGGCGGGTCATCGGTGTACTCCGTGAGCGAGCATCGCGCAATTGTACGTGGCCCTGCGGCCGTGGTGCCCGCGCGGCGGTGCGATCTCGTCGTGTTGCGCTTCAGCCCGCCTCGCCGAGTGCTGCAAGCGTCTCGACGACAAGCTCGCCCGCTGTGTGGAGGAAGGCGCTCATGTCGTGCTCCCGTTTGTCGTGTGCGATCGATGCGCCGAGTCTATGTAGCCACCAGCTTGAGACCAATCGACCGTCTTGATGCCGTCGATCGGTAGGGGCTATGCCGTATCCCCAACGAAAAGGGCGCCCACTCGTGGGCGCCCTGATTGTGGCTGGGGCTGGTTCAGCGGAATACGACCGTCTTGTTGCCATGCACCAGCACCCGGTCTTCCAGGTGGTAGCGCAGGCCGCGTGCGAGCACCGCCTTCTCGATGTCCTTGCCGTAGCGGACCATGTCTTCGACCGAGTCGGAGTGATCCACGCGGATCACGTCCTGATCGATGATCGGCCCCTGGTCCAGTTCTTCGGTGACGTAGTGGCAGGTCGCACCGATCAACTTCACGCCACGGGCGTGTGCCTGGTGATAGGGCTTGGCGCCGACGAAGCTGGGCAGGAAGCTGTGATGGATGTTGATGATCTGGCCCGGATAGTCGCGACACATTTCCGGCGGGATGATCTGCATGTAGCGCGCCAGCACCATTACGTCACCACGCACCTCCTCGAAGATGCGGCGCACTTCCGCATACGCGGCCGGTTTGTTGTCGGCGGTGACCGGCACATGATGGAAGGGGATGCCATGCCATTCGACAAAGCCGCGGAAAGTGTCGTGGTTCGAGATCACGCAGGGGATCTCGATATCGAGCTCTTTGCTTTGCCAGCGGCCGATCAGGTCGTACAGGCAATGCTCCTGCTTGCTCACCATCAGCACGACGCGTTTCTTCACCGCGCTGTCGGTGATCTTCCAGTCCATGTCGAACTCGCGCGCGATCGGCGCGAAGCGCTCGCGCAATTCGGCCAGCAGGAAGGGCAGCGAATTGGCGCGGATCTCGATGCGCAGGAAGTAGCGCTGTGCCTCGTGATCGGTGTGCATGTTGGATTCGAAGATCCAGCCGCCATGCTCGGCAATGAAGCCGGTCACGCGGGCGACGATGCCGGCGCGGTCGGGGCAGGAAGCGGTGAGTGTGTAGAAGCGTTGCGTGTGCATGGGGGATGCGTCCAGAAGGGGCGCCGTCCGGCGCCCCGGGCAAGGCTCAGATGCGGGCGGCGGCTTCGTCGATGTAGCGACGCAGCGTGTCGTAGTCGCGCGCCACCGGATACTGCGGAAACTCGCGGATCACGTTCTCAGGCGGGTGCATCAGGATGCCGGCTTCGGCTTGGCCGAGCATCGCGGTATCGTTGTACGAATCGCCGGCGGCGATGCACTTGAAGTTGAGCCCTTGGAAAGCCTTCACCGCGGCGCGTTTCTGATCCGGCATGCGCAGGTGGTAATTCACCAGCTTACCGGTCGCGTCCGCTTCAAGGCGATGGCAGAACAGCGTCGGCATGCCGAGCTGTTCCATCAGGGGCTTGGCGAATTCGTAGAAGGTGTCGGACAGGATCACGACTTGATATTGCTCGCGCAGCCCGTCGAGGAACGCCTTGGCGCCTTCGAGCGGCGACAGGCCGGCGATCACTTTCTGGATCTGTGGCAGGCCCAGCCCCTTCTCGGCCAGGATGTCGAGGCGATACTTCATCAGCTTGTCGTAATCCGGTTCGTCGCGCGTGGTGCGGCGCAGGGCTTCGATGCCGGTGGCTTCGGCGAACGCGATCCAGATTTCGGGGACGAGTACGCCTTCGAGGTCGAGACAGACGATCTTCACGGGACTTCCTGGCTAGGGTTGCGGGTAACCAGTAATTCTAACAGGCCGGCACGCTAGCCTCGCCGCCCGGCGCATTGAGCACCAGAGCGCCTGAACCGATCGGCGTCACCCTCGGCGGATACATTACAGTGGCCCCGCCTGCCAGCTGACGTCGAGGGGTCCGCTCACTTCAAGCTGATCAAAGGCAGGTAGCGCCTTGTGGAGCGTTCCGTTGTCGGCCCACGCGGCTGGCGCCGAGATCGAAAGCGTGGTGGAAAACGGCATCAAGCGCAGCATATCGAGCCTCCGGGTAAGTGGCCGTTCGATATGCTGTGCTCGACGTGTATGCAGTGTGTGTCGCCGCTACGTGCCGAGACGATTCAGCGCGGTGCGGCGCTCACACGATGTCCAGGTTTTGGATGCCCGCGGACAGGTCGCGGCCCGAATGCTTGCTGTTGAGTTTGATTTGCAGGCGCAGGTCGTTGATCGAGTCGGCGTTGCGTAGCGCATCCTCGTAGCTGATCAGCCCCTGTTCGTACAGATCAAAGAGCGATTGGTCGAAGGTCTGCATGCCCAGCTCGCGCGAGCGCTTCATCAGATCCTTGATCTCGGCGATCTCGCCTTTGAAGATCAGGTCGGAAATCAGCGGCGAGTTGAGCAGGATCTCGACTGCCGGCACGCGGCCCTTGCGATCCTTCATCGGAATCAGGCGCTGCGACACCATGCCGCGTAAGTTCAGCGACAGATCCATCAGCAGTTGGTGACGTCGGTCTTCCGGGAAGAAGTTGATGATCCGGTCGATCGCCTGGTTCGCGCTGTTGGCGTGCAGTGTGGCGAGGCAAAGGTGACCGGTTTCAGCGAACGCGATGGCGTAGTCCATCGTCTCGCGGTCGCGAATTTCACCCATCAGGATCACGTCCGGCGCCTGCCGCAGCGTGTTCTTCAGGCCCATTTCCCAACTGTCGGTATCGATGCCGACCTCGCGCTGCGTCACGATGCAGTTCTTGTGCGGGTGGACGTACTCGATTGGGTCTTCCAGCGTGATGATGTGGCCGAAGCTGTTCTCGTTGCGGTAATCGACCAGGCCGGCGAGCGAGGTGGTCTTACCGGTGCCGGTGCCGCCGACGAAGATCACCAGGCCGCGCTTGGACATCGCGATGTCCTTCAGAATCGGCGGCAGCCCCAGTTCGTCGATGGTCGGGATCTTCTGCGCAATCGTCCGGCACACCATGCCCACCCGGCTTTGCTGGACGAACGCGTTGGTCCGGAAACGGCCGATGCCGGCCGGCGAGATCGCGAAGTTACATTCCTTCGTGGACTCGAATTCCGCGGCCTGCCGGTCGTTCATCACCGAGCGCACCAGTTCGGCCGTGTGCTGTGGCGTCAGCACTTGGTTCGACTGCGGCACGATCTTGCCGTCGATTTTGATCGCCGGTGGAAAGCCTGCGGTGATGAACAAATCCGACCCGCGCTTGCTGATCATCAGCCTGAGCAGGTCGTGCATGAATTTGAGTGCCTGATCGCGTTCCATGATGTTCAGTCCCTTTGTTGTTCGCGCGGGAGACGTATGCAGCGGCCGTTGTGGGCAGACCGAGGTCGAAACGCGTCGCGCAGCCGCACATCCAGCACGGCGAACAGCACAGTTTCGAGATCGGTCGCCGCAGGCCTGTGCATGCGTATCAGCCGGGGAAGTTGTCTTTGTTTGCGGCGCGCAGGCGGGCTTCAGCCGTGCTCACGATGTTGCGTTTGACGAGTTCCTGCAGGCACTGGTCCAGCGTCTGCATACCGTACTGCTGTCCAGTCTGGATTTGCGAGTACATCTGCGCGATTTTTGCTTCGCGGATCAGGTTACGGATCGCAGGGGTGCCGATCATGATTTCATGCGCAGCGACGCGGCCGGTGGCGTCCTTCTTCTTTAGAAGCGTCTGCGAGATCACCGCGCGCAGCGATTCGGATAGCATCGCACGGACCATTTCCTTTTCCGCCGCCGGGAACACATCGATGATACGGTCGATCGTCTTGGCGGCCGACGTATCCAAGGC
>JAJZLD010000243.1 GCA_021803785.1 Pseudomonadota bacterium
CTTCACCGTGCCCACCACACGCCCTTCCTGCGCGACCGTCATCTGCATGTTGGCGTCAACCATGCTTGCCTCCACTGGTATTCATGCTGCGCCCTGGCCGGCGCGGCGCGCCATGCTCACAAGCTGGGGTGGGTCGACGATCAGCGCGACGTGGCCGTCACCCATGATGGTGGCGCCGGAAATGCCGGGCACCCGTCGGTAATTGGATTCCAGACTCTTGATCACGACCTGGTGCTGGCCGATCAGTGCGTCGACGAACGCGGCAACCTTGTTGCCGTCCGACTCAAGGATCACCATGATTCCGGCCTCGTACGCACTGCGCTCGCCCGGCGTATCGAATACTTCGTGCAGGTCGACGATGGGCAGGTACTCACCGCGCACATCGAGCAAGCGCTCCACGCCTGACACCGCCTTGAGCATCGCCGCCGTTGGCTGCAACGACTCGACCACATAGTCGAGCGGAATGATGTAGGTCTCGCCGGCAAGGCCGACCGACATGCCATCCAGAATCGCCAGTGTCAGCGGCAGACGCACCGTGACACGGGTGCCGACACCCAGCATTGAGTCGAGCTCGATGCGGCCACCCAGCGACCCGATATTGCGCCTCACCACATCCATGCCGACGCCGCGGCCGGAGACGTCCGTGACCTGCTCGGCGGTGGAGAACCCCGGCTCGAAAATCAGCTGGAACACTTCCTGATCGGTCATGCTGTCCGACACCGGCAGGCCGCGCTCGCGTGCCTTGGCGAGAATGCGGTTGCGATTGAGCCCCGCGCCGTCGTCGGCCACCTCGATGACGATATTGCCGCTCTGGTGGTAAGCCCGCAGGTTGATACGGCCAGTTTCGCTCTTGCCCGCCTCGCGCCGCCGCTCCGGCGATTCGATGCCGTGATCGAGGCTGTTGCGGATCAGGTGCGTCAGCGGGTCAGCAATCAGTTCCACCAGCCCCTTATCCAGCTCGGTGTTCTCACCCCCGGTGACCAGTTCGACGCGCTTTCCGAGCTTGCCGGAGAGATCACGCACCACGCGCGGGAAGCGATTGAATACCGTCGAGATCGGCAGCATGCGGATCGACATCACCGATTCCTGCAAATCGCGGGTGTTGCGTTCGAGCAGCGCAATGCCATTATGCAAGCGCTCGTACAGCACCGGGTCCAGCGCGGCGGCGGCCTGGCTGATCATGGCCTGGGTGATCACCAGTTCGCCCACGAGGTTGATCATCTGATCGACGCGCTCGATGTTCACTCGGATCGAGCTGGCGTCCGACTTGCTGACGGGCCGTATGGCGGCATCCTTCACCGGCTGAACCGCTGGCTTTGCGCTGCCGTGCGGGGCGACTTCCGTCTTAACGGCAACCGCTGGCGCCAGCTGCTCTGCCGCCATCGCGGGTTGCGGCAACGGCTCGAAGAAACCGTAGGCGCCATCGGCGTCATCGCTCGTCGCAGCGGACGCTGCATCGGGCAGCGGCTCGAAGAAGCCGTATCCCGGGTCGTCGCTTAAGCTTGTCTGGGCCGGTTCGCTCAGAGGTTCGAAGAAGCCGTACGCCGTCTCTTCGGCGGCCGGGGCGCCCGGCGCATCATCGAATAGACCAAAGGCCTCGTCGGCCTTCGGCGCCACCGGTGCGGCATCGACGACATCGATCGACACGGAAGCGCTGTCGACAACGAACTCCAACACCGTTCGCAAGGTTTCAGGATCAACATCGCTTGCCAGTTTCACCGACCAGGTGCGAGCGCCTTCGACGGGCGGGCGAACATCAATCACTTCCCCCAGCTCCTTGAGCTCGGCGATCAGATTGGTAACCGATTCATCCGACTGCGGATCGCCCGCCAGCATCGCAAAGCTCAGCTGGTAGGTGCGCGCCCGCTTGTGGGTAGCCGGTGCTGCCGGTATCGCGCCGACCGCACGCTGCGCCTCGTCGGCAAGCGCCGCAAGGCGCGCACGCATTGCCTCCGCCGCGGCATGGTCGGCCTCGCCATGGCCCTGGTGGGCGTCAAGCAAGTTACGCAGTACGTCGCCCGCTGCGAGGCAAGCATCGACCATTTCTTCGGTCAGCGTGATGACCCCGTTGCGCACGAGATCGAGCAGCGTCTCCATCACATGCGTTAGCTCGGCAATATCGGAGAATCCGAAGGTCGCCGCAGAGCCCTTGATCGAGTGTGCCGCCCGGAAGATGGCGGGCACATCGCCGCTCTCGGATGACGCAACGTCAACGGCAAGCAGCAAGGATTCCATGTTCTCGAGGTGCTCACGCGATTCCTCGAAGAACACCGCATGGAACTGGCTCATGTCGAATGACATGCCGCTCTCCCTTGGCCCGGTAAGTTTTGCCGCGACAGATTCAGCCGATGACCTTCTTGACAACCTCGATGAGCTTCTGCGGGTCAAAGGGCTTAACCAGCCACCCAGTGGCCCCTGCGGCACGCCCTTGTTGTTTCATGGTATCGGACGACTCGGTGGTCAGCATCGGATCGGCACGCTGCGGTATTGCGGCAGCGCGCGCAATTGCTTGATCAGGCTGAGGCCATCCATGCGCGGCATGTTCTGGTCTGTCAGCACCAACGATACTGGGCGGCCTTTCGCCTTCTCCAGCCCATCCATGCCGTCCACCGCCTCCAGCACGTCGTACCCAGCGCTCTTGAGCGTGAAAGAGACCATCTGCCGGATCGAAGCCGAGTCATCTACCGTGAGAACCGTCTTTGCCATGATGTCAGCTTTCCTTGCCTGTTGTTCAGAACAGCTCGATATCGCCAACCGCGATCCGCGCCTGATTCACTGTATGCACATCCTTGATCGCGGGCAGCGCATCGAGGCGCGCCGTGATGGTCTGCTCGGCGCGCTCACGCGCCCCCGGCAGCGCTTGGGCGGCCGCCAGTTCGTCGATCGACTTTGCGAGGGCTTCAAGCGCATCCACGCGCTGCAGCACATGGCCGACCAACTGCGACACCATGTCCTGAAACTGCATCGCCATGACCGCTCGGTTCACTTCTTCGTCCATCGCGCTCGAATGCTGGCTGAGTTGCTCCACACCTTGGCGGCGCTGCGCGTTGAGGCGCTCAACCGCCGCCAGCACCTCTTCAACCTCGCTCTTCGATTTCAGCGCAAAGGTCATGTCCTGCGACGCCATCTGCGAGATCGCCACTTCGGTGCTGAGCACACTATCCCGCATCGATTGCATCAGGCCGCCGATCTGGTGCGAGAACGCATTGGTGCGGGCAGACAGGTCGCGCACTTCGTCGGCCACCACGGCGAAGCCCCGGCCCGCCTCCCCCGCACGTGCAGCCTCGATCGCAGCATTGAGCGCGAGCAGGTTCGTCTGCTTTGCGATCGCGCCGATCTCGCCAAGGATCTGCTCTACATCGGTCGCCCGTTTTGAGATCGTCTCAGTCAGTTCAACCAACTCCATTGCGATCCGGCTGTTCTCGACAACGCTATCAACGATGCGCTGCATCACCGTTGAGGTATTGCTGACAAAACGCTCAAAGCCGTCCAGATGCTCAGCCCCATCGACGCCATCGGCGGTGATTTGAAGGGCTATTTCCTGTTGCGCACGGGTATGCGCATGCATGCCATTGAAACTGTCGCCCAACTTCTGGATTGCGTCATGCAGCAGGCTGCGGATGCGCTCGACTTCGCCCCGTATGGCCTCAAGTTGCGCGGCAGCGCCGCGGCCAGCGGCGCCCAGGCTGGAAGGCAACGAGTCTGCCACCAGTTCTACCGGCCTCGCGGCATCGCGTTCAACGCCTGCGCGAATCAGCACGGTACCAATCGCCCACACAAGCGCAACCACGATACCGACGGCATAGCCCGGCCATGCAAAGAACCATGCCAGCGCGATCGCCACAGCGCTCAGGCACACACCAAAGGTCATTGCAGATCGCTTGCTGAGGTTCATAGTGGCCTCTGTCTGTGTTTACTGCGCGGGCCGAGCCGTGTTGCTGTCCATCTCACGCGCCACATCACTAGCAGTCGGTGCTGCACCGCTAACCTCCAGCGTGCGGCCTGCGGTGGCGAGTTGTTCCTCTGTGCGCTTGTTCATCACGACGATGCTGATCCGGCGGTTGATCGGGTCATACGGATCTTCAGCTTTAAGAGGAATCGTCGCGGCGAGGCCCACGACGCGCGCTATCCGGTCATCAGCCAGTCCGCCAAAAACCAGTTCGCGCCTGCACGCATTGGCGCGATCGGCAGAGAGTTCCCAGTTACCAAAACCGCGGTCTCCGCCTGCGTACTGGGTCGCATCAGTATGGCCGGATACGCTGATGCGGTTGCCGACCTCATTCAGCGTTTGCGCAACCGCGTGCAGAATCTCGCGCGTGTAGGGCTTGAGCGTCGCCCCACCGCTATCGAACATTGGCCGGTTCTTCTCGTCGACGATCTGGATCCGCAGACCTTCCGACGTGATGTCGAGCAGCAGTTGTTTGGCAAACGGGCGCAACGCCGGTGAGGCCTCGATCATCGCCTCGAGCTTCTGTTTCACTTCCTCGAAACGCGCGCGCTCGATTGCCTCGTTATCGGCCGGCATGAGCTTAGGTTGGCGCAGTCGCTTCTTTGGCTCGTCGTAGTCGGCGTTGGCCACTTGGCCGACCGATTTGGTGAGGTCGTTGCCGCCGCCGGGGATCACCGATGTCGCATCGCCAGTCCCCCGCCCGCCCTGTGCGGACATCTTGAGCGGTGCCTGAAAGTAATCCGAGATGCCTTTCAGGTCGCCCTCGGTGGTTGAACCCAGCAGCCACATGAGCAGGAAGAAAGCCATCATCGCGGTGACGAAGTCCGCATAAGCGATCTTCCATGCACCGCCATGCGCACCGCCGCCGCCCTTCTTGATGCGCTTGATAACAATTGGTTGTTGGGTAGCTTCGGCCATTTAGTCAGATAGGCGAGTGGTCACTTGGTCCGGCTGCTCAAAGCCCGTGCTCACTTCTTGCGGTTCTTGATCTCGTCTTCGAGTTCCTTGAAGCCGGGACGGTCCGTCGAGAACAGCACCTTGCGGCCAAATTCAATGGCGACCTGCGGCGCATAGCCATTCATGCTCGCGAGCAGTACCACCTTGATGCACTGGTAGATCTTTCCGCCCTCTTCCATCTTCTGTTCCATCTGACCAGCCAGCGGCCCAACGAAACCATAGGA
>JAJZLD010000244.1 GCA_021803785.1 Pseudomonadota bacterium
TCCCGGTCAGACGAGTAGTAGCTCGGGAAGTAGCCAGCAAACCCCTTGCCCGTTTCGCCAAGCGCGACAGCCTTGGGCCAGGGGTGATATTCGACAACTAACTTGTAGCCCGATGCGGCAAGCGCTCGCCGCACGGTATCGGTTACGGTGCCGCCCTCGGAAATGTTCGCGCCGGTATACGGCGGCCATTCGAGTGACGCCAAACGGACTACGCGGTCCTCCGCGCGAGCTTGAGATGAAGCGAATGCGAATACGACCAGCGACGCGGCAAGCAGAAAACGCATGAATCGTTCCACGGTGGGATCTCGGCACCGCCCCCCCCCGGCCGGTGCAACCGGCGCGTATGTTACTCAAGTTCTGGCCTGGCCACTCGCGCGTCGGCGTCGAGCACGTGGCAGAGCCGATTCAAGATCCGGTCCGCCGCCGCCCGGTCCGCAGGCGCGAGACCGCCAATCAAGGCTCGCGCCTCGGTGTCGAGCAACTCGGTGACTTGTCTCGCGAGCTCATGTCCGCTTGGCGTGGCGGCAAGCAGCAGCGCGCGAGCGTCTGCTGCGTCGGCCTCCTTGGTGACTAAGCCCCGTGCGTGAAGTACGTCGGTCGCGCGGGTGACGGCGCTCTTCTCCCAACCTGTCTGCCGCACCACTTCGCGCATCGCAATCGTGTTGGTGCTGGCAATGCGCAGCAGCAGGCGCATCTGGGCATCGCTGCAGTCCGACATGCGGCGAAAGAGGCGCTGTTCTGCGGCGAGAACGCGTTCAGCCAGCGTTCGTAGGGTTAGCGACGGCATCTGCGGTGCTCCAGGCGCAATCCGCTAACGGTATTTTTTTAAGTTGCAACTTGCAACTAATGGTGCCGAGCTCCGGTGCCCTGAAGCGATACGTAACCGTACGCTGCGATGCCGCTACCGCATTGCAACGTGACAATGCCCTGCACGCCGCTATACCAATAAATCCGGCGTATCCGGATTTCATTCATAGCTCTGCGTTCGAGGTGGCTTGCCCGAGAGCACCTCGAACGAACGCTGCTAGCGGGCCCGCATTCAAGCTTTCTGGTGACGACTAGCGCTACGGGTGCGTACGGAAAACACAACAAACAGCTGAAGGAGGAGAAGGTGAATCACAAACGCTTGCGCATCTTTGTCTGTTTCATTGCCCTGCTGTTGTCGCCTGTGGTTTCGGCCGACACCTATACGCAGACGCGGTACCCGATCGTGCTTGTGCATGGAATGATGGGTTTCGACTCTATCGGTGCGATCAATTACTGGTACGGCATTCCAGAGAACCTTCGCGCCGGCGGCGCCACGGTTTTTGTGGCATCGATATCGGCTCTGAACAGTAACGAGGCGCGCGGTGAGCAGTTGCTTCAATACCTTGAAACGCTGAGGGCGAAGTACGGTTACGAACGCTTCAACCTGATTGGCCACAGTCATGGCGGGGCGACTTCCCGCTACGTCGCCGGCGTGGCACCAGGCATCGTGGCGTCGGTCACCACGGTCGGTGCGCCGCACGACGGTAGCAAGGTGGCGGACCTCATCAAGGCGGGCACCAGCGTGACCGGCACGACCGATCTGGTTGCGGCCCTCGTCAACGGTTTCGGGCAACTGATCGGCTTACTGTCCGGAAACGGATCGCCTCAGGACGCGCTCAGGTCGCTTGCGTCGCTCAATACGGCTGGCGCCCGCGACTTCAATAGACGTTTCCCGGCGGGTGCGCCGACTTCGTATTGCGGAAACGGGGCGGAGTTGGCCGCAAACGGTGTGCGGTACTACTCGGTGGGCGGCACCTCGGTGGCGACCAACATCCTGGACGTCCTCGATCCGATGCTGGTGGCGTCGTCACTCGTGTTCGGTTTCGAGGCCAACGACGGCCTTGTGTCGCGCTGTTCTTCGCATTGGGGGCGTGTGCTGCGTGACGACTACGGGTGGAACCATATTGACGAAATTAACCATGTCTTCGGCCTGCGCGGGCTCTTCAGCACCAACCCGGTGGCGTTCTACCGCGCTCAGGCGAACCGCCTGCGGAACCTGGGACTGTGAAACGCATTGTCATCGCTACTACCGCCGCTTTTGCGGCGGTAGTTTTGCTGCTCTGCCTGGCTCGTGCGCCAAGGAGCGTGGTGCCCGCGCGAACCGAAAGTGCGCACCAGAAACCTGCAGACGTGAGTGGCGCTGGGGGTGCCGCAGGTCTTCCCTTCCTGTCGAGCCAGCTTGCCCAACGCACACTGAGTGAGTTGCGGCTAGCCGCTCGCGGCGGTGTGCTCGCTGGGGTTGCGCCTGACGGAAATTGGGTCTGCGCGGCAGACGGTGGTTTGCGGCCGGATCGGCGGATTCGCGAGCGCATGGATTGGTACGGCAATCAGCTAGGCCCGATGTCTGCCGACGAGCTCGCCCAAGTGCTATCGGCGGAGGCGGCCGAAGCTTGCGGCCAAAAGGCGGGGCAGGATGCATCACAAGTGTGGCGTGCGTATCAGGACGCCATGGTCGCCGTGGCGGGCATTGTTTCGGTTGACCGTGCAGCACTTGAACAAAGCGCTCGCGCCGCAGCGGCGGCACGACGCCGCTGCATGGGCCCAAGCTGGGCTGAAGCTTTCTTTGGCGACAACGAACGCTTGCTGGCGGCGCAGCTCGCGGGGCGGGGTAGCCCGGAAGTGGCGCCTCAGCCTCTGCCGGATGCCGCGGCGCGCTCTGCCGCCGTCGATGCATCGTGGGCGAGCTGGCGTCAGCGCATTGAAGATGCGCAGCAAGCCGTTAATCAGCTGCGCAATGACCCCAGCCTTGACTCAGAAGCCCGGGCGGGCAAATTCCATGAGTTGATCGAGCAACGCTTCGCAGAAACGGAGCGATTGCGCGCCGAGGGGCTGTTGCGCCCAACGCTGGGCGGTTAGCCGACCAGAACGCGACTCTGCCGCGGCACGTGCCGGGCAAGGAAATCCATCTGATCCGCCAGGATGTTGCGGTTGCAGAGGATCAGGTACTCGGCCTTGTTCGGCACGTACGGCGCATAGATCAGCTCCATGCGCGCCTGCTCAGGCGTGCGACCGCCTTTGCGCTGATTGCATGGGCGGCAGGCGGTAACGACGTTCATCCAAATGTCCCGACCGCCTTGCGATACCGGAAGGACGTGATCGCGCGTGAGCTTGCCTGCGGGCAGATGCGTGCCACAGTAGCCGCAGACCTGGCGATCACGGTGGAAGAGTTCGCGATTCGAAAGCGGTGGAACCTGGTGCAGCGCGCGCTGGCTGAGCGCCTTGCCGCGTATGGCGATGATGCTGTTTGCAGTGATGACGGAACGCAGCCCGGTATCGCGGCGCATGCCGCCCTGGATCATGAACTCGTTGTCGCCGGCGGACCAAGCGACCTGATCCCTCGCATAGTAGATCACCGCATGCTGCCAGCTGACCCATCGGAAGGGCTGGCCATGCACATCAAGCGTGAGGATCAGCGGCCGTCGCGAATTGCCCGCGACCGTGCCGCGTTCAACGAGGATCACGGCGACTCTCCCTCTACAATCATGTAGGGCATACGCCTTGCATGTGTGATTTCAATGACTACTTCAATGTGTCGCGCGACAGGCCAGGGGCGTCCGTTGTATTGGGCGCTTTTGTTGTCGATTGCGGTACATGGCGCTGCGTTGTTCCTGTTTCCAACGCTTGATGCTGGCGCTCGCAGTTTGCGGGTTCGGCTTTCGGCTCAAGGGCTTGGCCGTGGCGCTGGCGCATCGGGCGATGTCGCGGCGCCACGACTCTTGCGCGCGACGGCGGAGGTGCCGGCCGTGCCCACACCACGCCAAGCAAACCGGTCGCTGAAGCCGACGAATGGGCGGGCTCAGACCGCTCGCGCGGTAGATATGCCCAAGCGAGCGCCTGACTCGGCGCCGCTGGCGCCCGAACTTCAGGGGCTTGATGCCGGGGCTTTGCGCGGCCTGAAAGTGGCACTCGCGAGCAGATTGGCCGGGGTCTTGTTGCCGCCTGATGCCGCGGGCGCCAGCACCGAGGCGCACCTGGTGTTTGGCGAGGGCGGTCGCTTGCTCGCTGTGAGATTCAGTGGGCAGCCGAGCAGCCCCGAATTGGAGGCGCGGCTGCGAGAAGCACTGATGAAAGCGGCAGCGCGAATTGACCTTCCGGCGGGGCTGCGGGATGCTCGTTTCGAACTTGAGCTCGCGTTTGAGCTGGGTGACGACGGGCGCTGAGTGTCAGTGCGCGGCAACGGTTGCGGCGAGCGCCTCTTTCAAGGTGTAGCGAGGGCGCCAGCCAAGGCCGTGGGTGAGGGCGCTAATGTCGACTTCGAGCGAACCAAGCAGACGATCGGCTTCCGCTTCTTTGCCGCAAAGCGTCAGCACGCCTCTGAGCACTTTGGGTGGTACTGGAATCAGGTGTGCAGACCTTCCGAGCGCGTGGCCCACTGCGCGGATCAGCGCTGGTGTACTCAGGGGCTCGCCGTCACTGATGAGAAACACCTTGCCGACGGCGTCCGGATGCTCTCCAAGCAGGCATAGCGCGTCGGCGAGATTACCGACGAAGACCAGATCGCGGCGGTTCTGAATGGCGCCGAGCGGCAGCCAGTATCCCTTCCGGACTGCGTGCAACAAACGCCCGAAGTTTGCGCCGACGCCAGGGCCGTAAACGAGCGGGGGGCGCAGCACGACGGCGTCTACGCACGAGGTTAGCGCCGCCGCCTCGGCCTCCAGCTTGGAAACGGCGTAAGGGTCGCCAGGAGCGGGCGGGTCTTCGGGGCGGAAAGGATGCTCCGGTGCGCTGGATTCGCCATTGACCTTGACTGAGCTGAGGTAGACCAGGCGCCGCACACCGGCAGCCGCGGCTGCGGCACAGAGTTCCTCCGTTCGCGCCACATTGACGCGCCGGAATGCGGCTAGTGGGTCGCGTTCGCTTTCGTGCATCACGTGCACCCGAGCAGCCAGATGCCAGATTGCATCGACGCCTGATACTGCGGCACGCCAGTCGACCGGCAAATTAAGGTCGCCGACGACAACGGATTCGTCCCAGGGGCCCGGTCGAGGTTGGCGAAGTGCTGCGCGCACACGGTAGCCGTGTGCTTTGAGCTGTGGAATCAGTGCCGTGCCAACAAAGCCGTTGGCGCCGGTCACCAGCGCGATAGGGCGGGA
>JAJZLD010000245.1 GCA_021803785.1 Pseudomonadota bacterium
GGAATGCCTGTGAACGCGGTCAGGGCGATAGGCCTGGCCCGCGAGTTCCAGCTGCCCTTCGCTGGGCGGAATCAGGCCGGCAATGATTTTGCTGAGCGTGCTCTTGCCGGCGCCGTTCTCGCCGGTCAGCGCCAGCACTTCGCCGGCATTGACGCTGAAGCTCACATCGCTGAGCACCGGCGTCGCGTAGCGCTTGCCGAGTCCGGTACCCTGCAACAGGGGTGGGGTAGGGGGCATCATCGTGCGTCCTGCATGCGGCGCGCAGGAGGCGCGCCGCATGGCGTGGATTTACTTGGTGATCAGCTTGACCGGCGTTTGTACAGTGCCGGGCAGATCCTTCTGCGGGGTCTTGGCGGCAATCGCCTTGAGCGCGGTTTCGATGCCGAATACCGCTTGCTGCGCGGCGAACTGGTCGGCAGTGGCGAGCACGCGGCCATCGGCCAGCATCGGCTTGATCGCGGAGATGTTGTCGTAACCGACCACCTTCACCTTGCCGGCTTTGCCCGCGGTTTTTACGGCTGCCACGGCGCCGAGCGCCATGTTGTCGTTGCCGCAGAGCAGGGCGGTCAGATCCGGGTGTTCACGCAACATCGCGCTGGCGACCATGTTGCCCTTGTCCATTTCCCACTGGCCGGACTGCACGCTGACCACGTTGGCGCCAACGGCCTTCATTGCGTCCAGGAAGCCTGCGGTGCGCTGCTGCGCGTTGGTGGTGGTGGATACGCCCTCGAGGATGCCGACCTTGTCGCCGGCCTTGAGCTGCTTGGCGAGGTAATCACCGACCAGCTTGGCGCCAGCGCGGTTATCGGGGCCGACGAAGGGGACGACGATGCCTTTTTCCTTCAGCGCCGCGTCGTCGAGTTTGTTGTCGATGTTCACGACGATGATGCCCTTGTCGATCGCTTCCTTGACCACCGGCACCAGCGCCTTCGAGTCTGCCGGGGCGAGCACCAGCGCATCGACCTTCTCGACCATCATCTGCTGGATGATCTTGATCTGAGCCGCGGTGTCGGTCTCGTCCTTGATGCCGTTGGCGATCAGGGTGTATTGCGCGGCGTGCTGCTTTTGGTGCGCCTTGGCACCGTCCTGCATGGTCTGGAAGAACTCGTTGGCGAGCGACTTCATGACCAGCGCGACTTTCGGCTTGGCATCCGCGGCGCTCGCACTGCCGAACGGCAGCGCAACGGCGACGGCGATCAGGGCGAGCGACTTCAGGGTGCTGCGACGTGTGTTCATCAGGGTCTCCTTCGGTGTTTTGCCTGTGCGGATGCGAGCTGCCGCCGCCAGCGCAGATGTAATGGCAAACGTTTGCGCAAACGTTTGCGTGAAGTGTAGTGAATCTGTTCCGTGAGGCAAGGACTTTCGATGCTGCAGTGCGGAAGCGGCTTTGTTGCGCGGCTTGTCGTTCCGGAACTTGTCGCCCCGCGCAGGGATCAGAAGATCACGTTGATAGCCCTGGAGATACCGTGCCCGCCTGGTTTCGCCTCTCGCCGCTGCGCGTTTTGCGCTCCCGACTGTTGCGCCCCTTCGCGAACCGATTGCTGGATCGCAGGCTGTGGCGCCCGGCGCCGCACACCGTCGGCCTGGGCGTGGCGATAGGGTTGTTCTTCGGAATCCTGTCGCCGGTGGCGCAGATTTTCTTTGCGGCGCTCGCTGCTGCGTGGCTGCGGGCCAACCTGATGGCTGCTGCGGTGGCGACCCTGGTGACGAATCCGCTTACGGCGCCGCCGATCTATCTCGCGGCGTATCGTCTGGGGGCTGAGGTTCTGCCCTGGCTGGTGCCCTCGTTCGACGCCGCACTGCTGCCGCGGCTCGAGGCGTTCAGTTTTGATGCCTTGCAGGCGATGTGGCAGGGGATGTCGCTGGGGTGGGCCGGCTTGTCGTTTGTCACCGGCCTGGCGCTGATCGCCTGCGGCTCGGCCGCGATCGGCTACCTGGCGGGCTGGGGCGTGATGCGGGGCATTGCACCCCGCCGTGCGGCGATGCCAGGCGAGGCGGCCTGATCAGACGGTCAGTTCTTCGACCGGCAGTACGGTGGTGCGCTTGACCTCTTCGAGCGCGAAGCTGGACTTGACGTCCAGCACGCCCGGATGGCGCAGCAACTTATCCATCACGAAGCGCGAGAAGTGCTGCAGGTCGGTGACGAGCACGCGCAGCAGGTAGTCCATTTCGCCGGTCATCGCGTAGCACTCGGTTACTTCCGGCCAGCTCTGCACTGCAGCCTTGAAGCTGTCGGTGCCTTCGCCGGCACGTTTGTCGAGCGAGACATTGATGAAGGCGAGCAGCGTCAAACCCAGCTTGGCGGGGTTGAGGATCGCGGTGTAGTGATCGATCACCCCGTCTTCCTCCAGCCGCTGCAATCGGCGCAGGCAGGGCGAGGGCGAGAGCGCAACGTTCTTTGCGAGTTCAACATTGGGGATGCGACCGTTCTGTTGCAGAACTTCGAGGATCCGGCGGTCGGTGCGATCGAGTTTGACGGCGTCTGTCATGTTGTTGCTTGAATATCAAAAATGCTATTCAAATGTTGCGCAGATTCTAATTGTTTGGGCAATAAATGCAACGAAAATTCGGGCGCGTTTGACTATTCTTCTTTCTGCGAGGCGCTGCCGACAGAGCGGCCCCCAACAGAGGAGACACAATCATGCCGCTGAACCTTGTCCGGCCGCGGCCGGAACCGCGCGCCCTATGGGACAACCCCATGGGCACCGATGGATTCGAATTCGTCGAATACACCGCACCCGATCCGAAGCTGCTGGGTGCCTTATTTCAACAGCTCGGTTTCAAGGCTGTTGCGCGCCACCGCTCCAAAGACGTGACACTTTACCGCCAAGGCGAGATCAACTTCATCGTCAACGCGGAAAAAGACAGTTTCGCGCAATCCTTCGCCCGTGTACATGGCCCCAGCGCCTGTGCGATGGCATTTCGTGTCCGCGACGCCAAGGCCGCCTACGAACGCGCGCTGTCACTCGGCGCCGAACCTCATGCCCAGCAGTACGGCTTGATGGAACTGCAGATCCCCGCGATCAAGGGCATCGGCGGTTGCCCGGTGTATCTGGTGGATCGCTACGGCGGCCCCTCGATCTACGACGTCGATTTCGTGCCCTTGGTTGATGACGTTGAGCACAAGGGCTACGGCCTGACCTACATCGACCACCTCACGCACAACGTGCATCGCGGCCGCATGAAGGAGTGGTCCAGCTACTACGAGAAGTTGTTCAACTTCCGCGAGATCCGCTACTTCGATATCGAAGGCAAGCTCACCGGCCTGAAGAGCCAGGCGATGACCAGCCCCTGTGGGCAGATCCGCATCCCGATCAACGAATCCTCGGACGACAAGAGCCAGATCGAGGAATTCCTGCATGCCTACAACGGCGAAGGCATCCAGCACATCGCGCTGGGCACCGACGACATCATCGCCACTGTCGAGGGTATGCGGGCCAACGGCATCAAGTTCCTCGACACGCCGGACACCTACTACGACGCGGTGGATACGCGGGTGAGGGGCCATGCGGAGGATGTCGCGCGGCTGCGCGCCAACCGCATCCTGATCGACGGGGCGCCGAGCGAAGGGCAGGGCTACCTGCTGCAGATCTTCACCGAGACGGTGATCGGGCCGATCTTCTTCGAGATCATTCAGCGCAAGGGTAACGAGGGCTTTGGCGAGGGCAACTTCAAGGCGCTGTTCGACTCGATCGAGCTCGACCAGATCCGCCGTGGCGTGCTGAGCGACCCGGCTGCCGCCTGAGTTACCGACCCCGCGGAACGCGCGGCGCAGCGGTCACTCTCAGTACATATGAGGGTGCGACGAGCGCCACGCGGGCCGCGGCCCGCCTCATCCGTCAGGAGGGTTCGCGATGCTGAAACCCGAAAACCCGCTGCGCGGCGATTACTCGCAGATGCGCGCGGACTACACCGTTGATCAGGACTGGGCCGCTTACACGCCCGAGGAACATGCGCTCTACCGCCGCCTCGTCGAGCGGCAGAGCTGCAAGCTGCCGGGCTACGCCTGCGACGAGTTCATCGAGCATGTGAATGAACTGCTCACCGATGGCATCCCGCGTTTTGAGGTGGCCAACGCCATTCTCGACCGCGCCACCGGCTGGCAGATCGTCGGCGTGCCGGGTCTGATCCCCGACGATGTGTTCTTCACCCATCTGGCCAACCGCCGCTTTCCGGTGACGGTGTGGCTGCGCAAGCCCGAAGAATTCGACTACATCGTTGAGCCGGACGTATTCCACGACTTCTTCGGCCATGTGCCGCTGCTGATGAACCCGGTGTTCGCCGATTACCTGCAGGAATACGGGCGCGGTGGTATGAAGGCAGCGGCGCTGGGCGGCCTGGGCTATCTCGCGCGGCTGTACTGGTACACCGTCGAGTTCGGCCTCATCGACACCCCGCAGGGCCTGCGCACCTACGGGGCGGGCATTCTGTCTTCCGGCGGCGAGATCCTGCACTGCATCGATTCGCCCGCGCCGCATCGGGTGCGCTTCGACCTGATGCGGGTGATGCAGACCGAGTACCGCATCGACCGCTTCCAAGACACCTATTTCGTGATCGACAGCTACCAGCAGCTCTTTCGCGAGACAGCGCAGGACTTCGCGCCGTTCTATGCGCGACTTCGGGGCTTGCCGACGATTGATCCATCCGTCACCGTAGCGGGCGATGCACTGGTGCCATCGGCACGCCATGACGACCTCAGCCGGAGATCCGCAGCATGAAACGCTGGATCAGCTACCCGAAAGCCGAGGGTGAATTCTCCCGCCAGGCGCACTGCGACCTGCCGGAAGGCACCTTCGAGCGCGAGATGGGCAAGGAGGGCTTCTTCGGCCCGGCCTGCCACTTCCATCACAAGCACGCACCAACCGGCTGGACCGAATTCGACGGCCCGCTGCGGCCACACGCCTTCGACCTGAATCGACTCGAAGTACGTGCCGCCAGCCCGTTCCAGGCCTATCCGCTGCTTTCCAACGCCGATGCGCGCATCCGCTGGTGGCTGCTCGATGCGCCGATGCCAGCACTCGCCCGCAATGCCGACGGTGGCTGGCGTAACCCGCCTGGGCGGCGTGGG
>JAJZLD010000246.1 GCA_021803785.1 Pseudomonadota bacterium
GCCATACTGGGCAGCGCCGAAGCGCTCCACGACGTCAGTGCGCCAGCCAGCGTAACCAAGCAGCTGAGGATCAGGCGAAATGCATTGCTTGTTCCGAACATGTGCTCCTCCGTCGTCCATCGCGGCGTTGATCGGGTCCTCATTGCCTGAGGCCGTTCATTCGATGTTGGGGAGTGGATCACAGCGAGACTGCACGCGGAATGCCTTGACCCGGGTGGGCCGCAAATGTAATCGGCGCGTCATGGTGCTGTTATCGCAAAGACGGGATCGGTCGGTGCGAACAGACGGTTCGAGATCTTTCTGGGTGGTCGAGCGGGACGCGATAGGGGAACGAAATGGCCTGCGTGGTATTCGTGATCGCAGTGCATCGTCGGACACCGATAGGGCGTCAAGCGGGCGACATTGCTATGACGGAAATGTAATGCCCAGGTCACTGCCGAGTAAGGCGCAATCGTGAGAATGGGCAATACCGCAGCCGATGACGTTGTCAAAGTCGTAGGTGACGTGGCGCATGCGCCTTCATCTTGCGGTCTGGATCTCGATGCCTTGACGCCTTTGTGCACCTTGTCGAGGGGGTTGAGCGCGGTCTCGTTGATGCAATCACTGGGAGGTCATCATGAAATCAGCTTTGCTGGTCGCTATCGCAGCTGCAGTCGTTTCCACTACCGCGCTGGCGGTGAACGAGCCGAAGGAGTCGTACGAACTCAAGGACGGTTCGACCGTGTATGTGTTCGCGAACGGCAAGATGGGTATGGCCGACAAGAACGGCCGGGTAAAAGCCATGAAGGAGGGCGAGGTGATGGAGCTCAAGGATGGGCGAAAGCTCATCATGAAAGACAACGAGCTCTTCCTGACCAACGATTTTGTGCATCGCGATCACAAAAACTGAACGCGACCCACTAACGAACCTTGGAGACTGACATGAGCACCCAAAAGAACGCAGTTGCGACGCCTGCAGAGGAATCCCCTGCGACCCCGCCCGCGCGTGAGCAGATTGCGGCGCGCGCCTACGCAATCGCGGAACAGCAGGGCTTCCCGTGCGGCTGCGAATTGGCGCACTGGTTGCAGGCAGAGACCGAGCTGAGCTCGGGCGAGGGGCATGCCTGCTGCGCCAGCGCCGAACCTGCGACGGACGCACCGGCGACCTGACGGCCAGAGTCCGTCGTATGGCCGGGTGGTCGGGTGTGCGGTCGGCGTCTGGCAACCCCCACTCGGCTCCCGTCTCACGACGGCAACGACGGCTTTGCGCCGACCGTCTCGCGCGCCGTTTCGATTACGTTCAAACCTCGCTGACCATGTGCATACGCTACGCCAACCACGATCTGGAACAGTGTCTGTGCCGCAAGTTCGGCTGGCCCAGCGTACATGCGACCGTCTCCGTGTGGTTCTGCTGTCGGCTGCTGCCCACGCACTGGCCTTCGGTGGCACCACTTCGAGGCACTGAGACGGCGGCTGCGCAGCCCAGTACGCCTGAGTGTTCAGCGTGACGCACGATACGGCATTCGATGTAGAGCGACGCGCTGACGACAGTGTGAGTTTGTTGGCGAGTTTTCGGCGCCGTGCGGCGTTGATGGCATTTCTCGCAGTATCGGCCGCCGGCGTGGCGGCCGTTCCCCTCGGTCAATGGCAGATCGAACGCGACGCGTCGGAGCGCGCATCGGAGGCCGTCGCCCGGATGTCGGCCCGGCTGCCGAGCATCGGGGCGCCGGAAGATCTCGACGCTGCTGACCTGACGGCCACGCTGCAGACCGAGCATCTTGTTGGCTTCGAACTTGTCGACGCGGGTACAGGGAAAACGCTACTGACGAGTATGCCCGGTGTTCACGGTGGCCCTGATATGCGCGAGGCGCGCGCCGTGCGACGCAGCGTGTTGGACCCGTCTGGCCGACAGCTCGTCCTGACGGGTTACTACCACGTGCCATCGGTGTTGGTCCGGCTGACCTCGCTCAGCGCGTTTTGGGCGATGGCCTCGGCCATGCTGGGTGCGCTGATTGCCAGTGTTCTAGGCTACCTGTCGTTTCGCCGCTCGCTCTCGGAGATCGCGTCGCTTGGAGATCAGCTCCTGGAATCGAATCTGACCCTTCTGCGTACCTTGGGTAGCGCGGTCGCGCATCGCGACGCCGATACCGACAGTCACAACTACCGGGTCGCACTGAACGCGCTACGCCTTGGCGTCCTGATCGGGCTATCGGACCGCGAGCTTCGTGCGCTGACTATCGGTGCCTTCCTGCACGATATCGGCAAGCTCGCGATCCCGGATGCCGTGCTACGCAAACCGGGTCCGCTCGATCGCCTGGAGCGCCAAGTGATGCAAACGCATGTCCACGTCGGTGCGCAGATCGCCGCCGGCGCCACCTGGTTGGCTGAGGCGCGCTGTGTGATCCTGCATCATCACGAGCGTTTTGACGGCACGGGATACCCGTTCGGTCTGCAGGGCACGCAGATTCCACGTATCGCGCGAGTCTTCGCCGTCATCGATGTTTTCGACGCGCTGACCGCCTCTCGTCCCTATAAGGACGCCTACAGCGTTGCCTGTGCCAGCGAGCTGATTCAAGCGGCCAGCGGCGCCCACTTTGATCCGGATGTGTGCGCCGTATTCCTAAGGCATATCGATCAATTCGTGGTGGAGCAAGCGACCGAAAATGCCAACGACCTTCGCAACCGGCTCGATGTGACGGTGCGCCGGCTCTTCAAAGATGTTCGCCCGCGTCACACAGATCTCACGACTTCGGTCGGTGGCATCAAGGGTGACGCGCCGGCGATCGTTGTCTGAGCGGGGGCTGACCGGTGCGACGCACGTCATGCATCTGGCGTTGGATTGGCCGAACGACGGCGTACCGCGGCCTGCCAGAGCGGCCGGCTCCGAGCATGGGGCCCGCTACGGTGGGCTTGGTGTGCCTTCTGGTGACAGGCTGTGCTGCCGCGGCTCGCGTTGATTCCTATCGCGAAGCCGGATGGCGCGCCGGGACGGTGGTGAGCGTTGGACCGGACGCGAGTGCCGCCGTCACGCGTCGTGACCGCTGCGACATGCCGTCGACGACTCAGTCTGTCACACAGGCGGTTGTCGTGGTGGCTTACCGGTCGGCCATTGGCCATCGGAACCGGGTGCTGCGGGTGCCGTCCGACGCGGCGATTGCCGTTGGTGATCGCCTCTACATCCATGAGCGCCTGTGTGATGCATTTTCGATCGAGACACCGTCCACCCCGTAAGCGCTGCGGTTGTTTGCGGCCGTCCCTGTTCCGCGAGTAAAGCGCACCGTCCGCGTCGATCCACGAGTGCCGTGCCCTATCCTTGCCGGACGGCGCCCGTAGCTGTCGAGGTCGATCGCGTCGTAGTCGGCAGCGCTACTGAGAATTTCGTGAGGCGGCCGTCCGACTGCGCGACGACAGAACCGCCATGCGCGTGAATGATCGACTGCGTGATGGCTAAGCCGAGCCCGGCCCCCTCGCTGTCGCGCGTTCGGGCTGGATCGGCGCGATAGAAGCGTTCGAAGACACGGGGGAGCACCTCAGGCGGGATCGTGTCCCCCTCATTGCAGACCTCGATTTGGACGCTGTCTGAACGATGCGAAATTCCGATCTCCACGGCGGACTCTGCATTCGCGTGCCGGATAGCATTTGAGACCAGATTGGCCAACGCTCGGCGCAGCATGGCGCGGTCTCCGATGACCAGGGCCTCGCCGGAGCACATCAGCTTAATACCGCGTTCGCTCGCGATCGGCTCAAAGTACTCGCAAAGTGCGCGTACCTCTTCGCCCATCGCCACCTCTTCCGTGCTGGGTATCAGTAGCCCGTTGTCCGACTTGGCGAGAAACAGCATGTCGGTGACCATGCGTGCGAGTCGTTCGACCTCCTCCAGATTCGAAAACAAGGTCTCGCGATACTGCTCCGCGCTGCGGTCACGTGAGAGCGCCACTTGCGTCTGGGTGACGAGGTTCGTGAGCGGCGTGCGCAATTCGTGCGCGAGATCGGACGAGAACTCCCGCAAGCGCACGAAGGAGTCCTGCAGGCGCGCCAGCATCGAATTGAAGGCTTCAACGAGCTCGAACAGTTCCTTGGGCACGCGCTCCATATGCAAGCGCTCGTCGAGCCGATCGGCCGAGATGGTCTGGGCGCGACGTGCCACGTCCCGGATAGGCCGAAGCGCGCGACGCGTTACGCCCCAGCTGAGGAGGCTGACCGCAAGAATGCAGATACCAAGGGTCGTGGCCAAACTCGACCGAAACGCCGCAAGAAACTGTTCGTGGTGGTCAATGCCGAGCGCAATCGTGACGACCAGCGGGGCGCTATCAGGTCTGGACGTGTCGGCACTCGCGGCAAAGCCACGCATCTGGCCGTGTTCATCGTCCCATTTTTCAGGTCGCGGTGATTGCGTCGGCGAACTGACGACAAGACCGGGGTGAACGTCTTTCTCTCCAAGGGTCGAAAAGAGCACGCGACCATCCACGTTACGTACGCTGACTTCCAGACCGTGATGACCGACCATCGCGTCGCCCAGTCGTTCGTCGAGCGACGCGAGATCCGCCTCCGTGCGGACCTTCTTGATCGCGTGTCGGACCAGATCAAGCTTGCCGGTCATCACCTCCATATCTTGTTCGACAAAGTGTCGCTCGACGCTCGCTTCGATCAACCCGCCCGCGACGACAAATACCGCAGCGGCGGACAGGGAGAACAGGATCGCAAGGCGGGTGCCCAGCGACACGGGGCGCGCCCAGCTCATTGCGGGTCCTCCAGCACGTAGCCCATGCCGCGCACGGTACGGATGAGCTTGACGTCAAAACCGTCGTCCACCTTCGCGCGCAGGCGGCGCACGGCAACCTCGACCACGTTGGTGTCACTGTCAAAGTTCATGTCCCAGACCTGCGAAGCGATCAGCGACCGAGGCAGCACTTCGCCCTGGCGGCGCAGCAACAGCTCCAGGAGACCGAACTCCTTCGCGGTGAGATCAATCCGCCGTCCAGCGCGCATTACGCGGCGGCGAATCAGATCCAGCTCCAGATCTGCGATCCGCAAGTTCTCGGCCTCGCGGGGCTTCCCTCGCCGCAGCAGCGACACCGCTT
>JAJZLD010000012.1 GCA_021803785.1 Pseudomonadota bacterium
TCGGGCCATTCACGCCATCGCCGAGGTCCACCGGCGCCGTGACGCGGATGCGCTGGCGTTCGCTGCCGACGCGGATCATGTCCAGCGTGCGCTCGATCGACTTTTCGGCGAGTCGGTATTCCTCCAGCAACAGCGCGCCGCGTTCAGTGAGCTTGAGCGGCTGGCCATGGCCGCGGATGAAAAGCGGAAAGCCCAGCCGTTCTTCGAGCTGGCGGATCTGGTAACTCACGCCGGCCTGCGTCAGCGCCAGTTCCTCCGCGGCCTTGGAAAAGCTCGCATGGCGCGCCACTGCAGCAAAGCCCGGCAGATGATGCAGCAGGGTTCTGATCACAAGTAAGACTTATAAAAACAGAAGAAATCCAAGTTTGGCTTTTGGCTGGCCGCCGCGCAAGATGCAGTCATAGCCCCGCTGACGGAGCGTGGTTGAAAGGATTTACGCATGAAGATTGAGCACGTCGCGATCTGGGCGGCGGATCTTGAAGCACAGCGGCGCTTCTACGAAACGCGCTTCGGCGCTACCGCCGGCGATCGTTACCACAACACGCGCAAGGACTTCCGCTCGTACTTCCTCAGCTTCGCCGATGGCGCGCGGCTCGAGCTGATGGCGATGCCCGGCATCCCCGCCAGTCAGGACAGCGTGGCGGCCCAACGTCTCGGGCTGATCCATCTGGCCTTCTCGGTCGGCAGCCAGGAAGCGGTAGACCAGCACCATGCGCAAAGCGTGGCCGAAGGGCTGCGCGTGCTCGACGGCCCGCGCTGGACCGGCGATGGCTACTACGAGTACGTGCTGCTCGATCCGGAAGACAACCGAATCGAAGTCACGATCTGAAGGGGGCATGCGCCTTTCTGGTCCCCCGAACACCTGGCAAGGTTGAACAACGATGAACGGAATACGACTGATCGCCTGCGATCTGGATGGCACCCTGCTCGACGAGCAGAAGCAGCTGCCTGCTGACTTCGCCCACACGCTGGCGCAACTCGCGGCGCGCGATGTGGTGTTCTGCCCGGCGAGCGGGCGCCAGTATCACAGCATCCTGGCGCTGTTTCCCGAGCAGGCAGCGGCGATGCCGGTAATCGCGGAAAACGGCGCGCTGGTGATGATGGGCGAGCGGGAGCTGGCCTCGACTTGCCTCGCGCGCGCGGATGTGAGCGAACTGGTGGCGATCTGGCACGGGCTGGTGAAGCAGGGCCTCGATGTCGGCGCGGTGATGTGCGGCAAACGCTCGGCCTATGTCGAGCGCGGTGGCACGGGATTCATCGACGAGGTCGCCAAGTACTACCCGCGGCTGGAAGTGGTCGATGATCTCGCTGCCGTGGCGGATGACTTCCTCAAGCTGGCCCTGTGCGTGCCGGGATCTGCCGAACGCGACATCTACCCGCACTTCGCCGCGCTGGGCCCGTCGCTCAAAGCGGTGGTATCGGGCGAGCGCTGGGTCGACGTGATGACGGCAGGCGTCAACAAAGGGCGCGGGCTGCAGCAGTTGCAGGCGGCGCTGGGTATCGCCCGTGAGCAGACGATGGCCTTCGGTGACTTCGTCAACGACCTTGAAATGCTCGACGAGGCCGCCCACTCCTATGCGATGAAGAACGCGCATCCGGCGGTCGTGGCGCGTGCGCGTTTCCGCGCGCCCTGCAATACCGAGCGTGGCGTGCAACGGGTGATCCATAGCCTGCTGGCCGGCGCAGCAGCCTGAGCCCGAGGCGGTGCAGGGCGGCCCGGCGAGCCGGGCCGTATTTCAGCGCGCCAGCCGGTACATCGCCATGCTGGCGAGGAAGTTGGCCTCTTCGGCCACCGGTTTGTCTTCGTCGAACGCGGCGCGCTCAAGGATGCGGATGCCGCGCTGCTCGCACAGCGCCTCGAAATCCGCGATCGTGAAGAAGCGGACGTTCGGCGTGTCGTACCACTCGTAGGGCAAGGTCTCGGAGACCGGCATGCGGCCGTTGAGGATCGCCTGCCGGTGCTTCCAGTAGCCGAAGTTCGGGAAGCTCACCACCGCTTCGCGGCCGACGCGAAGCATTTCGTCGAGGATCTTCTCGGTGTGGTGCACCGCCTGCAGCGACAGGCTCATGATCACGTGATCGAACTGGCCGTCGTTGAAATCGGTGAGGCCCTTCTCAAGGTCGATCTGCAACACATTTACGCCGTTGCGGATACAGGCCACGACGCGCTTGGGGTCCGCTTCCACGCCGTAGCCCTTGATGCCCCGGGTGTCACGCAGGAAGGCGAGCAGGCTGCCATCACCGCAGCCGAGGTCCAACACGGTATCGCCGGGCTGCACCCAGCGCGCGATCACTTCAAAGTCGAAACGGGTAGACATCTCAAACTCCAATGCCGTCGAACCACGCGCGCAACACCGCGTGGTACTGCGGATCGTCGAGCAGGAAGGAGTCATGGCCGGCCGTGCTTTCCAGCTCGGCGTAGCTGACCTTGAGGCCGTTCTGGATCAGCGCGAACACCAGCTCGCGCGAGCGCTCCGGCGAGAAGCGCCAGTCGGTCGAGAACGAGGCGACGAAGAAGTCGGCCTTGGCGCGCGCGAGCGCGGCGGCGAGGTCGCCGTCGTAGTCGAAGGCCGGGTCGAAGTAGTCGAGCGCCTTGGTCGCCAGCAGATAGGTGTTGGCGTCAAAGTAGCTGGCGAACTTGTCGCCTTGATAGCGCAGGTAGGATTCGATCTCGAACTCCACGTCCCAGTGGTACTTGTGCTCGCCGTGGCGCAGCTTGCGGCCGAATTTCTCGCCCATCGCGTCGTCCGACAGATAGGTGATGTGGCCCACCATGCGCGCGAGCTTGAGGCCATTGACCGGCACCACGCCGTGCTCGTAGTAGTGGCCGCCATGGAATTGCGGGTCGGACTTGATTGCCTGCCGCGCGACTTCGTTGAACGCGATGTTTTGCGCCGAGAGTTTCGGCGCCGCGGCGATGATCGCGGCGTGGCGCACGCGGTCCGGGAAGGCCAGCGTCCACTGCAGTGCCTGCATGCCGCCGAGGCTGCCGCCCACCACTGCCGCGAAGCGTTCGATCCCAAGCAGGTCGGCCAGCCGCGCCTGTGCGGCGACCCAGTCTTCTACCGTCACGAAGGGGAAGTCCGCGCCCCAGGGCTTGCCAGTGGCCGGGTTGATCGAGGTTGGCCCGGTCGAGCCGAAGCAGCCGCCCAGGTTGTTCACCCCGATTACGAAGAACTTGTTGGTATCCAGGGGCTTGCCGGGGCCGACGAGGTTGTCCCACCAGCCCACGCTCTTGGGCTTGCCGGCGTAGGTGCCCGCCACATGGTGCGAGCCTGACAGCGCGTGGCAGACCAGCACCGCGTTGTTGCGCTGGGCGTTAAGGGTGCCGTAGGTCTCGTAGACGAGATCGTAGGCCGGCAGTACCGCGCCGCTTTTGAGCGTGAGCGGCTCTGCGAAATGCGCCGTCTGCGGCGAGACGACGCCAACGGATCCGGAAGAAGTCATGGTTGCCCGTCAGAAAAACAAAAACCCGACCGGCTCATCGGAGAGCAAACGGTCGGGCTGCCCTCGCTTTAGCCGGATTTGTATTGCGCCCGCAAGCTGTAGATCAAATCGGCGCAGTGGCAGGAAACTAACGCGGGGGCGGCAGGAAGTCAAACTGCCGCATCAAGGCGGGAAAGAAAACGGTGGGCCGCCGCAGGTGGGCGGCCCGCCGTCAGGAGCGTCTCTCCCGGTCCGCTCAAAGCCTGAATTTGGATACCGCGGCGCGGAGTTCTGCCGCCATCGATTCGAGGTCGTTCACCGAGCCTGCGCTGCGGGTGATCGCCGCATTGGTCGAGTCACTCATCTGCGCGATCCGTTCGATGTGTTCGGCGATCGCATGGCTGGCGGCGCTTTGCTCGTTGTAGGTCTCGACCAGCTCGGCGACTTCGTGGCGGGTCGTATCGGCCCCGCTCTTGAGCGAGCCGAGGGCCGGGCCGAGGCGGCTGATCGCTTCGACTGACGAATTCGCCTGGGCGGCCGATGCGCGCATCACGCGGGCGACGCTTTCGGTCTCGCCATGGATCGCGCCGAGCGCGGTCATGATCTCGTTGGTTGCCTTGCCGGTCTTCTCGGCCAGCTTGCGTACCTCGTCTGCCACCACCGCGAAGCCGCGGCCCTGTTCGCCTGCGCGCGCTGCTTCGATGGCGGCGTTGAGCGCGAGCAGGTTGGTCTGGTCGGCGATCTCCTTGATGATGCCGGCGATGCCGCTGATGCGGGTGGAGTGTTCTTCGAGGCGGCCGATGTTCGACGCTGCGGTATTGACCGACTCGGCAACGCGGCCGACTTCGTCGCTTGCGGCGTCGGCCAGCACCGAGCCTTCTTCCGACATGCGGTGGGCGTTCTGGGCTTCTTCGCGCACCCGCGCGGCGCGCTCGGCGACATGGTCGAGGCCGGCGGTCATCTCCTGCACGGCGGCGGCGATGCTGGCGGCCGCTTCGCTCTGCTGTGCGGCACTGCCTTCGATCTCGTGATAGGCGCCATTCAGGTGCTGGGCGGCGTCGGCGATCTTGGCACTCGATTGCTCGATTGCGCCGATCATCGCGCGCAACTGCCGCTGCATCGCGTCAAGTGCGGTCAGCAGCTTGCCGGTCTCGTCGTTGCGCTCGATGCGGATCTCGGTGCTCAGGTCGCCGTCGGCAATCTTCTCGGCCAGCCTGACCGATTGCCCGAGCGGTTTGGTGACCGACCGGATGATCGAGAACGACAGGGTCGCCGCGGCGATGAGGCCGACCAGCGCGATCACCATCGTGGTGTTCTTGATCTGGCTGGCCGTGGCGGCTACGACTGCATTGGAGTTCTCGGTCTCCTTCACCTGCATCTTCAGCAGGGCGGTGAGGGCATCGATCGCCTGCTCGAAGGCGGGTAATGCGTTGGAGCGGAATTCGGACACTGCCTGCATCCGGTCGCCCTCGCCGTACATTTTGATCATCTTGTTGCGCGACTCGGTGAAGTCCTTGTAGTTGGTTTGGAAGGCCTTGATCTGCTTCTTCGCTGCCGGGTCGGTCATGGTCTTGAAGGCGGCCTCGAGCCCCTTCAGTGCCTCGGCGTCGAGCTGGCGCATGGCCTCGAAGTGCTCTTCGGCGGTCTTGACGTACTGTGTCTCCATTGCCAGCACGATGCGCATCCGGCTGCGGTGCAGCGTATCGAGCGACACGCCCAGCTGCGACATCGGCACCGTGTGCGTGACGTACGCTGCCTCGATCTTGTCGGTCGCGCTGGACAGGCCATTGCGCCCGATCACGACGACGACCACGACGAGCGCGAGCAGAAAGCTCGAAAGCAGAACCAGTCTTGAAGAGATCTGCAGGTTCTTGAACATGGTTTTATTGGCTCCGGGAGGTGGGCTGGCAAGTGACAAGTACGTTATCGGTCGGAATCGGGCCAACTTGAGCAATCCGGGCTAAGTCCTGGCCGCGCTGGCGGGCAGGTTCGGGGCACATTCCCCATGCATGCACGGGCTGAGATGGTTCGACCGAAAAACATGACGGCTGTGTGATGCTCACCTATAACGACTACTCGTTCCAAAAGCGTTGTCGTCCCACGCCGGGGGTGGACGTGGAGGCTCATATGTCTGCATTGCCGAATCTGGTCGGCCAATCCGAGGTCTTCCTGCATGTGCTGCGCCTGATCGAGCGCCTGGCGCGTTTCGACGCGCCCGTGCTGATCACCGGTGAAACAGGCACTGGCAAGGAAGTTGCGGCGCGCGCGATCCATTACCTGTCGGCGCGGCGCGAGGCGCCCTTTGTGCCGCTCAACTGCGGCGCCTTGCCCGATGCGCTGATCGAAAGCGAGCTTTTCGGCGCAGAGCGGGGCGCCTATACCGATGCACGGCAGACGCGCGGCGGCCTCATCGAAGCGGCCGATGGCGGCACGCTGTTCCTCGACGAGCTGGATGCGCTGCCGCCGCGCGCTCAGGTTTCGCTATTGCGCTTTCTGCAGGACCAGCGCTATCGCCCGCTTGGCTGCAGCCGCGAACGGGCGGCGAATGTACGCGTGGTGGCCGCGTCCGGCCCGCGGCTGACGGCGCTGATCGACGCCGGCAGCTTCCGCCCGGACCTGGCCTGGCGCCTCAATGTGCTGGCGATCGAGCTGCCGCCGCTGCGCGAACGGCCGGGCGACGCCAGCCTGCTGGCCGAGCACTTCCTCGTTCGCTACGCCCGGCGCTATGGGCTGGGTCCCTGCTCGCTCGACCCGGCGAGCCTGCAATGGCTCGAGACCCATCTCTGGCCCGGCAATGTGCGCGAACTGGACAACCTGGTCCACCGCAGCCTGTTGCTGAGCGAGGGTGGCGTGCTCCGGCTGGGTGGCCAGGCCGCCCCGGTGCCGCGACCGTCCGCATCCGGCCCGTTGTCATTCAACGAAGCGCGTGCGGCGGCGATCGAGCGCTTCGAGCGGCAGTACCTCGAAAACCTGATGCGCGAAGCCGGCGGCAACGTCAGCTTGGCGGCGCGGATTGCAGGCAAGGAACGCCGCTGCCTCGGCAAGATGTTGAAGAAGTACGGCCTTGACCGCGGCGCCGTGGCTTCGGCACCTGCGCCTGGGTCATTCCAGACCCACCTGGGTGACATCGCACCCCCCGTGCGCGAACGCCGCTCCCCGGCGCGGCGGCATCTGCCGGTCGCATTCGAGCGGCGCAGCTTGAACGCCTGACGCTGGCGAGGGGGTGGGTCGCCAGCCACCCGGCCGTTCGGCGCAGCCGCATCCCGGCAGCAATCAATCCCCATTCAAATCAGTCGCTTGCGTTTAGTCGCAGGGGTTGGCACGCCATTCGCATAAGCGGGCTGTTGCGCTTGATGGAGGTTGGCGTGTGTCCAGCCAGCGATTCGCATGTGGGTCGGGTCGTCGAAGCGATCGAGAGCTACCTCTCCGCGCACCCCGGGGCTGCGGATAGCGAGTTGGGCATTGCCGAATGGTGGCTGCCCACCGAGGGGATCGATGCCGATCCGCGCGACGTGGCGGCGGCACTTGATTGGCTGGTGGCGCACGCACGGGTTGAACGTCAGACCTTGCCCGATGGCCGCGTGATCTTTCGCGTGGCGCGCGAGACAAGTCAGGGGGATCACTGAGTGGCTGGAACCAACGCGATCGCGACTGTCAGCAAGACCCTGCAGGGCCTGCTCGCCGAAGCTCGGCCCGCGGCGTTTGCCGAGCTGCCGGTCGCCTTGCTGCGGCCAGCCGACTTCGACAACGCCTACAAAGACGTGAAGGAGGCGACCGACGGCGGCTTTGGGCTCTTGCTGCACCGCGTCACGATCAACACCGCGAGGCGTTCGCTGCCGCCGCGAACCGCGCCCGATGGCACGCGCCTGCGGCCCTCGCTGCCGGTGGATCTGCACTACCTGCTGGTGAGCTGGCACAAGGATGTCGAGACCAGCCAGATGATGCTGGGTTGGGCGATGCGGCAGGTCGAGGACGTGCCCTTGCTGCCGGCCGGCCTGCTCAATCACTACGCGCCGGCCAGCGACGTGTTCGCGGACAACGAAGGCGTGGAAGTGGTCTGCGACCCGCTGCAGATCGCCGACTGGCTTGGCTTGTGGGACAAGCTCAAACCGCATCTCGTGATCGGCATGACGTATGTGGCGCGCGCGGTCCTGCTCGACTCCAGCGTGCCGCTGCACAGTTATGCGCCGGTACTCGAGCGGGTATTTCCGGTCGGCGAGGTGACGCCGTGAGCTTGCGCGAGATGGAGCGCCTTCGCCTGCGCCCCGGTGTCGGCCTGCGCCTCGAAGACCCCTTTGGCGGGCCCGTGGGCGAGGGCTTGCAGGCGACGATCGTGCTTGCCGACAGCGGCCTGCCGCCGATCTCGCTGCTGCCCACGCCGTCCGGGTACTGGACGGCGCAAGCCCTGCCTGGCCTGCGTGCGTGGGAGGCGGGCGAAGGGGGCGACCCGGCGCTGCTTGCACGGCTGTTCGAGGTGGCGGTCAACGATCCGCGCGGCCGGGTGCTGCCTAGCCGTTTTCGCGTCCGCCTGCCGCAGAACCGGCTTGCCTATCTGGCTTGCCCCGGCGTTGCGCCGGGCGATCCGCCGGTCGAGCACTTCCCGATTCCCCTGTTCGCGGCGCCGGCGCGCAGCGTACCGGCCGGCTGGGCCTGCCTTCGTGCCAGCGTGCGCGAATTGCCGCTGGCCGACCCTGACAAGGCGCCGCCGGCGGCATGGGCGCTGGTCGATGTATTTCAGGGCGCGACGCGGCTGGCGACAGGGCTGGCCGATGCGCGCGGCGAGGCGCTGCTTGCCTTCCCTTACCCAGAACCGCCGGATGCGGGCGCCGGCACGCGCAGCGCATTCGATGTGACCTGGCCGCTGACGCTGTCGCTGCGTTATCGCCGGCAGTCCGCGGCGTCGATTCCACTGCTGTGCGATTTGCTTGCACAGCCTGCCAAGCCCGTTGCCCGTTCCGCCGCCGGCGAGCCGCCGGTTGCCGTCACGGGCGCCGATCTCTCCATCAGCCTGCGCTATGGCCAGCCGCTTGCGGTGGCAACCCCCGGCGCGCGGGCGCTCTTCGTGCAACCCTAGGAGCTCGCCATGCCCGAATATCTCGCACCCGGCGTGTACGTCGAAGAGACGTCCTTCCGTGCCAAATCCATCGAAGGCGTCAGCACCACGACCACCGGTTTCGTAGGCCCTTGCCGCTACGGCCCGATCACACAGCGGCCGGACATCCTGACCGGGCTGGTCGAGTTTGAATACTTCTACGGCGACGGCCGTGCGCTGGCCTTCGACGACAGCGGCACGCCGGTCGGCGGTACCAACTACCTGTGGCACGCCGCGCGCAGCTTCTTTGAGGAAGGCGGCAAGCGCCTCTACATCAGCCGCATCTTCCGCCGCCTCGACGACACCGATCCGGACAACCCGAAGCCCTACGGCCCGCCGCCTGCCACGCTGAGCGACGACGCCGAGGCCGCGCTCGCCGCCGAGGTGGGCGAGACCCAGGGCGATGGCCATGCACGTGCGCTGCTGGTGTCTGAAGACGCCATCCACGCGCTGGAGATCGTGCGCCAGGTGCGTGAGGCGGCCAGCGCTGCAACCAGTGGCGACGGTGCCGCCGCAACCGCCGCTGCGGACGCAGCGGCGGCGGCACTGGCGGAGATCCTTGCCGCCGCCCCCTTGCACGACACCTCGAAGGCCGCAAGCGACGCAGCCGCCACCGCCGCCGAAGCGGCCAACGCCGCCCCAGTGGTGCCGGACGATGTGGCTGCTGCGGTCACCGCAGCTCGCGCCGCAGCCAACCTGCTGGAAGACCGCGTGCTTGGCGGCGGCCTTGAGTTCCGGGCGCGCTTCCCGGGCCGTGCCGGCAACTTCCGCATCCGCGTGTTCTTCCACTATGGGCAGAACGTGCTCGGGCTGCGCGACGGCGCGCCGGGCGTATCCACGCTGCTGCACAACGACCTGGTGCTGATCGACACCGCCGACGGCGAGAACGGGCAACTGCACCGCGCCCGTTGGGACTCGGAAACCCGCACCTGGTCCTTCGAGCCTGCTGACGGCGGCACCCATGTCGAACTTGCCGACCTTGACCCGGACAACACCGACCCGGCCGCGCGCAACCGCGTCCGCGTGCTGACATTGTCGGTCGCGGTGGAGCCGATGGATGGCTCACGCGGCGCTGAAGTCTGGGAAGGCCTTGCGGCCGATCCGGCGCACACCCGCAGCGGCGCGCCGGATTCGCTCACCGCGCGCTTCCGCGTGCTGCCGGCGGCCGATCCGCAGGCGCGCGAGATTCCGATCGAAGTATTGGCTGGCGAGAACCTTGACGACGCGCTCGCGGTCATCGCTGCGCTGGAAGGCGCGCATGCCGCGGCCAACCCGCTCGGCACTGGCGTGACCGCCGACCCGACCAACAAGCTGGCGAACGCGCTGCGCGCGCCGGATGCCGACGGCGCGCTCGGTAGCATGGAGATCCGCCTGGCTGGCGGCAACGATGGCGCACCGCTCACCGCCACCGAATACACCGGCCGTGCCGAGCTGACCGATCCGTACAAGACCGGCCTCGCATCGTTCGAAGACATCGAGGACATCTCGATCGTCGCGGCACCGGGCAGCACCTTCGGCTACGAGCTGTCGGACGCCTCGCGCAGCAATGCGCAGGCGATCCTCAACACCGTCATCGCACACGCCGCGCGCATGCGTTACCGCATCGCCGTGCTCGACAGCGGCAACGACCAGTCCATCGCCGCCGTGCGGACCATGCGCGCCCGCTTCGATTCGACGTACGCCGCGCTGTACTACCCCTGGGTCAAGGTGCGCGACCCGATCACGCGGCAAGACCTGATGCTGCCGCCCTCGGGATTCGTCGCCGGCATCTACGCACGCAACGACATTGAACGCGCGGTGTGGAAGGCGCCGGCCAACGAAGTGGTGCGCGGCGCGATCGGCTTCGAGCTGATGCTCAACCGCGCGCAGCAAGAGGTATTGAACCCCGAGGGGATCAACTGCTTCCGCTACTTCGAAGGCCGCGGCATGCGGTTGTGGGGCGCGCGCACGATCAGCTCCGACCCCGAGTGGAAGTACGTGAATATCCGCCGCTACTTCTGCTACCTCGAACGCTCGATCGACAAGGGCACGCAGTGGGCGGTGTTCGAACCGAATGGCGAGCGTCTGTGGGCGAACGTGCGCCGCACGATCGAAGATTTCCTGCTCAACGAATGGCAGTCCGGTGCGCTGCTCGGCGACCGGCCGGAGAAAGCCTACTTCGTGCGCTGCGACCGCTCGACCATGACGCAGAACGATCTCGACAACGGGCGCCTGATCTGCCTGATCGGCGTCGCGCCGCTCAAACCCGCCGAATTCGTCATCTTCCGCATCGGGCAGTGGACTGCCGATGCACGTCGCTAACTGGAGACCCTGACCATGGCCGTGCTACGCGATCGCCCCTATGTGCAGTTCAACTTCCTCGTCGACCTCGGTGACGGCAACACCGAGGGGCCCGACGCGGGCTTCCAGGAAGTCTCCGGCATCGGTATGGAAGTCACCGTTGCCGAATACCGCAACGGCAACGAGCGTGAAAACTCGGTGCGCAAGATCACCGGGCTCAACAAGAGCACCGACGTCACCCTGAAGCGCGGCGTCATCGGCTCGCTGCGCCTCTACAACTGGCTCAACGAAATCCGCAACGGCAACCAGAACGCGATGCGCACGGTGACGATCCAGTTGCAAAACGAGGATCACACCGAAGTCGTGCAGACCTGGAAGCTCCTGCGCGCCCGCATCATCAAGCACACCTCGGGGCCGATGAACGCCAAGGGCACCGATGTGGCGATGGAGGAACTGGTGCTCGCGTACGAGCGGCTGGAGATGGAGTGAAGGGAGGCGTCGTGCTTATCGGACGGGATGGTCTCTCGGGTGCCGCTGCGGCCGTGGGCGTAGCTTGGGTTGAGCTTGGCGAAGCCCAACGTTCTTCGTGCGGCTTGCGATTTGCGCTGTCCGGTTGCGGCGGCCTCCCCGTTCAAGCCGGGTCCCGGCCCGGCGGCCGGGGTACTTTCTTTGTGCGAACAAAGAAAGTACCCAAAGAAAGTCGCCCCGATTCAACGCCCCACGGCAGGCTTTGCACAGCCTGCCGGCTTCGGCGGCGCGAAGCATGCTTCGCGCAACCCCGCCTGCGCCCCTGCGCTGCTCGAAACATCGGGTGGCTGCGGAACTCGGCCCAGCGGGCCTCAAGCAGTCCTCGCCACCGCCGCTGCGTGTCGGAACCCGATGCTTTTGCGCTGCTCGGCGTTTCAGAGGGGGAGGGCAAAGCGTCGACACTTCACCGCTGTCGGATTTCCGTAGCCTGGATGCAGGCGAAAGGCCGGAATCCTGGATCTGAGTATGAGCGACTCGCAGCTGCTCTGGACGCCGTTCCACTCCATCCAGACTGCGAACCCGAGACAAGCGTCGCGCCGAAGATGGTTTTGGATTTCGGGTCCCGTCGAGAGCGCCGAACGGAGGTGTCGGCCGGCGGGGCAGTCCGGACTCGCTGTTTGAGGCGCGTAGCGCCGAGTTCGCGAGGCCGGCCGACGGGCGATGCCGCAGTGAGGGCAGCCCGTAGGGCCGCGAACGCCGGGTCGCCTTTTCTTGGTTACTTCTTTTGGCGAAGCAAAAGAAGTAACACGCCCGCCGGGGGCGGGACCCCGGCCGAAGCGCGGTTGCTAGGCATCCTACGTCATTCTGCGTGTTGGGCTTCAATGCCTTCGGCTCAAGCCACGCCAACGCGTGACCACGACCGCCAGAGCCAGAACATGCGTCGGAGGCCATGGCGATGAGCCTTCGTCTGCCCGGTCTTGCGTTCGAATCCGCCCCCGTCGCCCTCGACGAGCGCCTTCCCCGCATGGACATCGCGCTGTTCGTCGGCTTCGCGCGTCGCGGCCCTATCGATCGGCCGGTGCTGTGCGAGGACTACGCGGCCTTCACTTCGGTCTTCGGCCCGGAGCACGATCTGTTCATCGATGCAGGTAGCGGTGCGCCGGTCACCGCGCAACTCGCGCCGGCGGTGCAGAGCTTCTTTGCCAATGGTGGGCGGCGCTGCTGGGTGGTGCGGGTCGCGCTGCGGCCGGTGACGGCCAAGCTGCCGCTGGCGGGCTTGTGGGTCGAGACCAAGCTCGGCTGGCACGCGGTTCAGGCACGTGCGGCGAGCGGCGGACGCTGGGGCTTCGGCTTGCGTGCCGGTGTGCGGCTGGAACGCGCGGCGCTCGGCGTGCTCAGTGCGGGCAACCCATGGGATGGGCAGGCGCCGCACCGGATTGCGCTGGACCCGGCGAGCACGGCGCAGCCGGAAGCGGGCGACCTGCTGCGCTTCGTCAGCGATGCGCCGGATGCGGCTGTGGCAACGGATTTCTCGCGCGTCGTCGCGTTCCTGCGCGTTGCCAGCGTGCTCAAACGCAACGACGGCCAGCACCGCACGCGTGTCGATGCGCGCATTGCCGAATCCTGGTGGTTTGGCGTCCCGAAGGTCATGCCGGCGAGGTTCGACGGCAGCCTCGCGCTGCCGCGAGCAAGGTCGGTGACGGTACGCTTTGTGGCGGACGATCAGGCGGCGGCGCCGTTGCCGATCGGGCCGGAATGGTGCGGCGTGCTGCGTATCGAATTGCCGGCCACGCTTCGCAGCGCGGATTGGCCACAGGCCGGTCATCCGCTGCGGCTGCGGGCGGGCGCACGGGTGTTCCTCGCTACGCTGGGTGACTGTGTGCTCGCCGCGCGCGACGCCAGCACCGTCACGATCAAGGCGCAGGTGGCCTTGCTGGAACAGCTGCCCGCGCCCTGCGCGCTGAACGACGAGCCGCTCGGCGAACGTCTGCGCATCACGCTGATGAGCGACGACGAACTTGAAGGCGCGCGCACGTTGGCCGACATCGGCCTGTGCCCCGGCCATGCACGCGCCTGGCAGGCGCTGCCGCGTGACGACGCGCGCTGGAGTGCCGACCCGGCGCATGAGGTCGTGATTCCCGCCAAGCACGCGGCGCTGTGGGCCGAGGCGCGAACGAATGCGTTCCCGATTGCCGGCCGTGGCTTGGGCGACTGCCTGCCGATCGGTCTGCCCTGGGCCGCGCCGAGCTGGATCGACGCGCTGCAGGATGCGCGCAACAGCATGGCGCGCGATGGGCTGCGCCGCTTGTCGGCGGCACTGTTCCTCGACCCGCGCCTCGCGGACGCGTCGATGCACACCCTCGTTGCCCGCGCCGAGGCCTTGCGCTTCCCCGTCGACCCTGCGCGCATGCCGGCGCGCTCGGTGCGCGGTGTGCATAGCCTGCTCGCGCTGGAAGAGGCCACTTTGCTCGCTGCGCCCGACCTGGCCCTGCCGCCGTGGCGCCCGGCCCAGGCAGCTTCGTGGCCTGCGCCGGCGCCGTCCGATCCGGTTGCGGTCCCGGCCGGCCCCTGCGGCGCGGCGCTCCCCTTTGCCGCCTGCGTGCCGGTGCGCGTGGCGCCGCCGCTGCTGACGATAGCGGTCGACGGCGAATCGCGTCTCACCGCGCAGTGGACCGCCGACCCGGTCGCGGATCAATTCGTCCTTGAAGGCGCACGGCATCCAGATTGGCAGGATGCGGTGGTGCTGTACCAGGGCGGCGACACGCGCTGGCCCTTTGACAGCGAACCCACACCCTGGCGCTACCTGCGGGTGCGCGTCGCGGCGCCGGGCTGCTACAGCGACTGGTCGCGCGGTGGAAGCGTGCCACAGGCGCAAACGGCCGGCTGGGCAGCGCAGCCGGATGCGCCGGAAGGGCTCCGCACCGTGCTGCGCGTGCAGCGGGCGATGTTGCGCATCGCCGCGGCGCGGGCCGACAGCCTTGCTGTGCTCGGTGCGCCCGCCTGGATGGATAACGCCGATGCGCAGCGCCATATCGCCGCCTTGTCGCGCCACGGCCCGGGCGGCGACGAATCCATGCTGGGTGACGACGAGGTCGCGGCGCTGTCCTATGCGGCGATCTACCACCCCTGGCTGCGCCGCCGGCGGGCCGATGGTGTGGTCGCTTTCGCACCGGAAGGGGCGGCCTGCGGGCTGATTGCGCGGCGCGCCTTGTCGCGCGGCGCGTGGATCGCCGCTGCGAACGAAGTGGTGACTGACGCGATTGGTCTGGAACGCCCGCCAGCCGACCCGCTGCGCCTGTTTTTCGCGGGCGCAAACCTGTGGCGTTACGACGGTCTGCGGGTGCGCTTGATGGGTGCACGCACGCTGAGTCTCGATCCCGACTGGGTGCCGCTGAATGTGCGCCGCCTGATGAGCCTGCTGCGCCGCCTGCTGATCCGCGAGGGCAACGTATGGGTTTTCGAGCCGAACGGCGCTGCGCTGGAGCGCTCGGTCGAACGCGGCCTCACCGCATGGCTCACGCAACTGCATGCCCGTGGCGCCTTCGCCGGGCGCAAGCCGGCAGAGGCGTGGCAGCTCACGCTCAATCCGGGGCAACAGCGCGACCGCGACGACGGCCGCTTCGTCGTGGAGTTGCGCTTTGCACCGGCGACGCCGCTTGAGTTCCTGACCGTGCGCCTCGTCCGAAACGGTGATGCCCTGCGGGTTGAAGGAGCCTGAGATGGACAACCCGCGGCCTGAAACCGTCGTGTATCCCTTCACCGCCTTCAACTTCGCGGTCGAGATCAATCGCGCGGGCAGCGCCGAGCGTATGGCTGCAGCGTCCTTCGCCGAGTGCGACGGACTGGAGATCACGATGGAGGCGAAGACGATCCGCGAAGGCGGCGCGAACGGGCAGCTGGTGCGGCTCGCCTCGCCGGTGAGCTACGGCACGCTCACGCTCAAGCGCGGCATGACCGCCAACTTCGATCTGTGGGAATGGGTTGAGCAGACCGTCGAAGACCCGCGTGTGCGCGCCGACTGCGAGGTGGTGATCTTCGCAGCCGACGGTAGCTCCGAGCGAGTGCGCTTCCTTGCTGCGCGTTGCCTGCCCGTGAAGCTGAAGGCGCCCGCGCTGAACGCCAAGGACGGCATGGTCGCGGTGGAGGAACTGCAGCTCGCCTACGAAACCCTGTCGCTCAAACCGCCGGGAGGCCGCTGATGCCGGTCGCGATTCCGCTTGAAAAGGCACGCCTGGTCGAACTCGAACCGGACTTCGAAACCGTGAAGTCCGGCGGCCGCAGCGTGTTCGTGCAGTTCAACCCGGAAAGCCTCAAGCTCAGCTTCGCCAACCAGGTGCAGCAGCCACAGGGCGGGGGGGATTCCGGTGCGCCGCCATCGATCCAGTTCGTCGGTGCGGGCACCACCAAGCTCACCGTGCAGCTGTGGTTCGACGCCACCGCGCCGATCGAGGCGCGTGCGCTACCGCAAGCCGAACGCGGCGCCGGCAAGGTGGACGATGTGCGCAAGCTGACCCAGGAAGTGGCCTGGTTCATCACCCCGCAGCCGGCACCTAAGGACAAGAAGAAGTTCGTGCCGCCGGCGGTGGCCTTTTTCTGGGGCACCTTCCAGTTCAACGGCATGATCGATTCGATGGACGAGTCGCTCGAGTTCTTCGCGCCGGAGGGCAAGCCCCTGCGCGCGCAAGTCTCGCTGGCGATGTCGCAGCCGCGAATTTCGGCCTTCAAGTTCGCGCAGCCGGTCGGGCGCCCCGACGCGGCACCGCGCACACCGATCACCGGTGGCGGCTCAGGTGCCACCGCGCCGGGCGCAGCTGGTGCCGGCAGTACCGGCCCAGGCGCGCAGGCGCTGACTGCCGCACCCACCGGCGCCAGCCTGCAGCAGATGGCCGCCGCAAGCGGGCAGGGCGGCGACTGGCGGGCGATCGCGCAGGCCAATGGCATCGAGAATCCGCGCCTGCTGACGCCGGGTCAGTTGATCAACCTGAACATCGGGCGGGGCTGAGCGATGCCGATCGTGATCAACGATTTCGAAGTGGTGACGGCGCCTGCGCCATCCGGTGCTGCGAGCGCCGCGCCCGACACACCTGCCGCCGATAGCGCGCCAGCGGCCGACCCGCACACCCTCGCCGCGGTGCTGGCCTGGCTGGCTGCCCGCAGTGACCGGCTCAAGGACGACTGAGCATGCCGCCGCCGGAAGCCCTTCGCTCCGCACGCCCGACCGTCGTGATCGATGGCGAGACCTATCCGCAGGTCGCCAGCGGGCTGCGCGAACTCGCGGTGAGCGATAGCGATGCCGGTCTCGCACATTGCAGCCTGACGCTGGAGAACTGGGGCCCGCGCAACGGCACACCGGACTACCTGTACTTCGACCGCCGCGTGTTCGATTTCGGCAAGCAGCTCGAAATCCGTGTCGGCGACGCCACGCTGTTCCGTGGCCGCATCAGCGCGATCGAGGCCGCGTTCGACGAGGGCACGCCGCCGGGCATCACGGTGCTCGCGGAAGACCGCCTGCAAAGCCTGCGCATGGCACGCCGCACACGGGTGTTCGAGCAGATGAGCGACGCCGATGTGATCCGCCAGATCGCGAACGATCACGGCCTGCAGCCGCAGGTGAATCTCTCCGGCGATACGCATCGCGTGCTCGCGCAGGTAAACGAGACCGATCTGCGCTTCCTGCGCGAACGCGCGCGGCGCGGTGGTTTCGAAATCTGGGTGGACGACCGCACCCTGCATGCGGCCGAACGCAGCAGCCGGCGCGGTTCGCCGCTGACGCTGACGATCGGTGCGAGCCTGCGCAGCTTCCGTGTCGTTGCGGACCTGGCGCACCAGGTCGGTACGGCGCGTGTGGGCGGCTGGGATGTGTCGGCGAAGGACGCGCTGACCGGTGAGGCAGCGGCCTCGTCGCTGTCGTCCGAGGGCGGCGGCACCCGCGGTGCGGATCTGATTTCGCAGGCACTCGGGGCGCGCACCGAAGTTGTCTCGCATGTGTTCCCCGCCACACAGTCCGAAGCCGACGCGATTGCGCGCGCCTGGCTCGCTGCACGTGCGCGGCGATTCGTCGTCGCGCATGGTGTGGCCGAAACCACCGCCGATCTGAAGGTTGGCGCGCGGATCGAGATCGCCGAAGTCGGCCCGCTCTTCTCGGGTGCGTACGACCTTGTTGGCGTGACGCATCGTTTCGACAACCGGATCGGCTTGCGCAGCGACATCGCGCTCGAACGCGCATGGATCGGGGACGCGTCATGATGCCGAGCGACGAGCTCCGCACCCGCGCCGCGAGCGGCCTTGGCGGCCCGTGGTACGGCGTTTATCCGGCCCAGGTCACCGACATCAAGGACCCGGACGGCCAGGGCCGCGTGCGCGTGAAGCTGCCCTGGGTGCCGGATTCCGGCAGCGCGCACTACGAGAGCTGGGCGCGCCTGACCACGCTGATGGCCGGCAACAACCGCGGCAGCTGGTTCATCCCCGATGTGGGTGACGAGGTGCTGGTGGCCTTTGTCGGCGGTGATGTACGCCACCCCTGCGTGGTCGGCGCACTGTGGAACGGCAGCGATGCACCGCCGGATTCGATGGACGGCGCCGGCAACAACTACCGAAAGGTCATCCGCTCGCGCAATGGCGTGAAACTCACGCTCGACGATCAGGACGGGCAGGAGAAATTCATCGTCGAAACGCCGGGCGGCCAGAAGATCACGCTGCAGGACGGCCCCGGCAAGGTCGAAGTGGTCGATTCCAACGGCAACTCGATCAAGCTCGAAACCTCGGGCATCACGATCGACGCTGCAGCCAAGGTCACCGTCAATGCGGGTGCAATGGTCGAGGTGAATGCGGGCATGGTCACGGTGAATGCCGGCATGTCGCGCTTCTCCGGCGTGGTCCAGTGCGACACGCTGATCTCGAACTCGGTGATCAGCGCCTCGTACACCCCCGGCGCCGGAAACATCTGGTGAGCGATCATGCATAAGGCTACTGCGCCCACCTCACCGACCACTGCGATGCTCGCCGTACCTCTCGTACGGCTGCGCTTCTCGCGGTCGCTGCGGCGCGCTCGCTACGCCTTCTGCATGATCGCTGCGCGGGCGAGTCTGGCTACTGCGCACACCGATCCTGCCGCTGCGGTGCTCGCGCTACATTACGTAGTGCTGTGCTTCTCGCGCCAGCCTCGGCGCGCTCGCGACGCCTTCTGCACGATCGCGGTGGGGAGGGGCGGCTAGTGGACCGCGCGCGCTTCCCTCATCACGACAGCGTCTGGCAGGCGCCTGCGCCGCTGTGGGGTGGGGCGCGTGAGCGCACGCTGCGGCCGGCCTTGCTGCGCTTTGCCGACGATGACTTCATGGAGCGCATCGCGGCGATCCTCGCGCAGCCCGATTCGGCGGCGCGCGCTGCGGCGCTGGTGGCCTTGCAGGCACGCGGCGAAACCTGGCGCGACGGCATGCCTGCGACACCGAAGCCCGCACCCGCGGCGCCACCCCTGGCGCGACGCATCGCTGCGCGCATCGGCAAGCCGCTGCGTCTCAAGGTGCAGGCTGAGGCGCCCGAGGTGGCGGTGGCGGCGCCGGTCGAACGGCCGCTGAAACTGTTCCAACCCGCGCATCAACGTTACTACCTGGTCGGTGCGAGCCTCGTGTGCGGTGTGCCGGGTCTGCCGGATCGCGCACTCGACAGCACGAAGAAGGAGGCGGTGCGTTTCGTCGTGCGGCGCCTGCTGCCGACTGCCGCGAATACCTCGGGTGCATTCGCGAAGCCGACGCATAGCGCCTACGACCCGCAACAGTGGCAGGAGTACGCCTGGGTCGGTGCGCGCTGGGTGGCGGCGGCAAGCGACGCGGCGGCGGACGGCGAAGAGATGCTGCCGCTGTTCCCGCTCGCATGGCGCGAGGCGGGCCCCGCCGGCGAGCGGCCGCGCAGGATGTGGGCAGGCCTGGTGCCGGTCGGCAAGCGCGAGGCCTACCTCGGCGGCGCAATCGACGACGCCGCAGCCCCGCCGGCGCCCGACAGCGGCGCGGTGGAGGACGATGACGCGCGCCTCACGTTGCTGCGCAAGACCGTCACCGGCCCCTGGCGCCAGCTGATCGAACAGGGTTGGGCGCACTACAACCGCCATGAACGCAGCAGCCCGGTGGCGGTGGATCAGAAATTCCTCGACGACGAAGCAGGGCGTTCGACGCTCGCGCGTCGTCGTCTGCGCGAGTCAATGCAGATCGGCGGCTGGTATGTGCTGACCGACTTCGCGAGCTGGCTGGCGGCCGAACTCCCTAACGTATGGCAGGCAGTGCTCGCACGTGCAGCCGGCACTGCGCTGCCAGCGATGAGCGCGGCGGAGCGCGCCTTCTTCGATGCGCTGGATGCGGCGCAAGTCGGGGGTGGGCTCGCCAACTCGCTCGCCGAGGCGGTGGGCAACGCGTATCGGGCCAACCCGGAGGGGCTCGCCTACGACGCCGGCAAGTCAGTCTCCGAGAACGCCCGGCGCTTGTTCGCAATGCCGTCTTCGCTGTGTGTTGCGCTGGTCGCGGCCGATGCGGCACGCAGCGTGCTGGAAGCGGCATCGGGTGTGTTCGCCTGGACCGGGCTCGCGGCGCGGCGCGGCTGGCCGGGCTTCCTGTATCCGCTCGCCGACGGCGTCGTGCCCACCGATGCACCCTTGCCGATGCCGCTGGCGGAACAGGACGCGGCCTTCCTGATCTCGCCGCCCGACCGTCGCCACTTCCGTGCGCTCAACCGGCTCGTTGAACTCGCCGCCGCTGCGCTGCCGGCGGCACCCGGGCGCGCCAAGCTGCTTAACGTCACCGCACCACCGCGGCTTGATGCGGAGAACTGGTTCGTGATCCGCTGCGTGTATCTGAAGCCGGAATGCTTCAAACACGGTGCGCTGCTCTCGGCACCCACCGAAGCCTTCCAGCTCGCCAGCTTCTTCGACCCCGACGCGCCCGCGCGGCCGATCCGCATCGGCCTGCCGGTCGACACCAGCGCCGCGGGCTTGCGCAAGTTCGACAAGAACACCGCCTTCGTCATGAGCGATCTGCTCTGCGGCCAGGTCGCCCGCGCCAAGGGCCTCGGCCTGATCGATCTCGTGCGCTCGGTGCTGCCCTGGCCGCTGCACAAGGACCTCGACGTCGGCGACATGGGGCCGTGCTTGAAGAACGACCCCAACCAGCTCGGCATGATCTGCTCGCTGTCGATTCCGATCATCACGCTATGCGCATTGATTCTGCTGCTTGTGATGGTCGCGCTCTTGGACATGATCTTTGCGTGGCTGCCGTTCTTTGCGATCTGTTTCCCGATCTTGAAGAAGAAGGGGGGCGGGTCATGATTTTTGGTCTTTTTGCTGGGCGCAACGTTGCCACGGGTAATGGTCGCGTAGCTTGGGCTGAGCTTCGGGAAGCCCAACGTTCGGCGTGTGGCTCGCGTTCTGCGCTGCTTCTTTGCGTCGGCCTTCCCGCTCAAGCCGGGTCCTTCCACGGCTGGGTTAGTACACCCAGCCGGCTCCGGCAGCGTGAAGCCGTGCTTCACGAAACCCTGC
>JAJZLD010000247.1 GCA_021803785.1 Pseudomonadota bacterium
TTCAAGGAAGCTGCACCGCAAGGCAGCGTCTGGGGCATCGAAACGCGCGACGAACTGGTGACGCGTTCGCGCGAGCTGGCGGCGCGGTTAGGCTTTGGCGGGATGCATTTCCTCAACCTGTCGGTGGCAGACTCAATCACTTCGACCGCGCTGCCGGCGCGCATCGACGTCGTCACCGCGCTGCACGCCTGCAACACCGCCACCGATGACGCGATCCACTTTGCTCTCGCCAAGCGCGCGCGCCACATCGTGCTGGTGCCTTGCTGTCAGGCCGAGGTGGCCGCAGTGCTGCGCAAGAACAAGGGGCGCGCGCTCAAGTCACCGCTGACCGAACTGTGGCGCCACCCGATTCACACACGCGAATTTGGCAGTCAGGTCACCAATGTATTGCGTTGCCTGCAACTGGAAGCACATGGCTATCAGGTGAGCGTGACTGAGCTGGTGGGCTGGGAACATTCGATGAAAAACGAGCTGATCATCGCCAGCGACAAAAATCTGCCGCGCAGTCGCCCTAGCAAGCGCCTGCAGGAGATTCTGCAGACGCTGGGGCTGGAAGAGCTTGGCGAGCGGTTCTTCGTGCCCGCCGCTGCAGCTAAGTCGGCGTAGGCAAGGGCCGCGACTCGCTGAGAAACTGGGTCGCGTCGGCCAGTTCGTCATGCGTGCGCGCCATGCGCAGGGCGCGCACGAACTTGAGCCAGACCGGATCCGGCTCGACAAGCTTGAACATCGCAATCGCATCGCTGCTGCGGCCATGCCTCAACACTCGCGCACGCAACATGCAACGATCGGCCTCGCCGAGTTCGACGAAAGCCACCCCCTCGGTATCGACCGGGATCGATTCCTCGCACTGCGCACGAAAGCCAGTGCGCGAGCATTCGATGACCCGCATCGAATACACGCGCGATCGCTGGCCGTCAGGCTGGCGAACATGGAAACCGGCCGGGCACATTACCGAAAAGCGCTGGTGCTGACGCCGTTTGAGCTCGGTGCGGAATGAATCGTCCGGCAGCGGGGGCAGATAAGCCTTGTACGCGGGCAAGTCGTAGATGCCGTGCAGCAGCACCTTCTCGCGCTGGCTGGCGCGGCGGAAAGTGTCGGTACGTTGATTGAAGAAGTAGTTGATCAGTTCCGGCGTCATCACCGGGTCATTGGTGGTGAAGAAACGCTTGTCCGGGAACTGGAAGTGCTTGAGCTCGAGCTCAAGGAAGTAGCGATGCAAGTTCTTCGACGGTGGCTGGTGCGCGTAGGCACGCCGGTAGAGCTCCGGCATCTTCTTCAGATCGAGATGCGCACCCACGGCAGGTGCGCCGTTGACGAAGTCGTAGTGGCTCACCGGGTTCTGTCGCAGGCGCCGGAAGCACAGCAAGCCCTCGTACATCGGAATATGGCGCGGGTTCACCGCGATCACCAGGTGGCGCGTATCGAAGTACTTCACCGCGTATTCGCGCATGAACTTCATCAGCGGGAACAGCACCAGACCGCCTCGCATGCGGAAGCGCTTATGCACAGCGAGCGCAGACACTTCGGCGATATTGCCGCCTTCGGCACGAATCGCGTCGATATCGAAAATCCGCTGAAGCGGGAAGCCAAGCGCGCTTTCGCGGATCAGCGAAATCGTGCCGACGACTTCATCGTCGTACTTTGCGAGCAGCGTGGTCGTCGTGGGCAGCGCGTGGTAGAGCGTGACACGCATGCCCGATTCGTCCGGCTGCATGAAGCCGGCGCCGACATAGGCCTCGTGCAGCAGTTTGAAGCAGGCCTCCAGTTCCTCCCTCGTCTCAGCGAGCTTGAAGACCAGATTGTCCGGCGGCGACTCTTCGCATCGCACAGCGTTGCGCAACAATGCATTGCGTGAGCTGCGCGGCAACAAGCCGGCGGCGAGCCTCATCGTTTTGCGTGCAAAGTTGCGAATACGTCGCTTCATCACCGATCCGCAGCGGGAGCCAAAAGTCCAAAGTTGCCCAGTGTAGGACCATTTCGGACAATTCGACTACCGTTTCCGCCGACACGTTTGACCCGCCACGATCCGGGTCAACGCCTGCCGACGCAAGCTGTCGCCTGGCGCCGATCGTCGACAGCCGCTCAGGCGCCTATCAGGGCGAGCCCACAAACGCGAACCGTGTTGCCACTCAAGCCGCCGCTGGCGGGCAAGGCAAGGAAGGTGATCAACTCCGCCACGTCGCGCGGCAAACCGCCCTGCGACAAGGCATTGAGGCGTCGCCCGGCTTCGCGTGTCATCAGCGGAATCTTCGCGGTCATCGGCGTTTCGATGAAGCCCGGCGCCACTGCGTTGATCGTGATGCCACGTTGAGCAAGCCGTGGCGCCTGCGCTGCGACGTAACCGATCAACGCCGCCTTGCTGGTTGCGTAGTTGGTCTGCCCGAAGTTGCCCGCCACGCCGCTGACCGACGACAGGCACACGATGCGGCCGGCATCGTGCAAGAGCTCGCCGGTCAGCAAGGCCGCATCGATGGCCGCTATCGCGGCGAAATTCACCGCCATCACGGCATCCCAAAGTTCGGGCTTCATGTTGGCAAGCGTCTTGTCGCGGGTGATGCCGGCGTTATGAACGACCACGTCAACACCGCCCGTTTTGTCGCGCAGGAAGGTCGCCAGCGTAGCGGGCGCATCCGGCGCGGCAATATCGAGCACCAGCGGTAGTCCGCCGACCCGCATTGCGGTTTCATACAAGGCATCGCGTGCCGCAGCGACATCAATGCAGACCACACGCGCGCCCTCCTCGGCCAAGCGCTGAGCGGTCGCCGCACCAATCCCGCGGGCTGCACCCGTGACCAGCGCGACCTTGCCGGCAAGCTGGCACTCGCCCGGTTCGGTCACAGCAGCGGGCGCCAGCCGGAACACCTGCCCGGACACGTAAGTGCAGCGCGGCCCACCGCAGAAGCGCACGAGTCCGGCGAGCTGTGTCTCCGCGCCAGGCGCCAGCCGCGCGAGGTTGGCCGTCGCACCGCGGCGCCCGATCTCTTTGCCGAGCGCGCGGACGAAACCTTCAATGCCGCGCGCAGCCGCTGCGGCCACCGGATCATCCAGCGCCGCCGGATCACGCGAGACCACCAGTACGCGCGCGTTGCGCGCCAGCCGCCGCAGCTTGGGCGCGAAGAACGCGTGCAATGCCGCCAAGTCCGATGGGGTATGACAGCCCGTAGCGTCGAACAGCAAGGTATCCGCGGTTTGACCCTCCGCGAGTTCGAGCGTGCAGCTTGCCCCAGCGCTTTCGGCTGCCTGCCGGAGCGCCGCCTGCGCGATGCCGCCGGGCGCCGCACCGCACACCACCACGCGCCCGGCCAAAGGCTGGGCGTCATAGCCTCCGGGCGCGCGTGCCAGACGCACCGGGGTCGGCAAACCCAGCCTGCGGATCAGGCCCGCCGTGCGGCGATCGTTGGCGAGGCGCAGCAGCAGGTCAGCCATGGATATCAGCGCTCCAGGATGGCTGTGACACCCTGCCCGCCCGCTGCGCAGATCGAGATCAAGCCGCGCCCCGAACCCTTCTCGGCGAGCAGCTTCGCGAGCGTGGCGACAACACGGCCGCCGGTCGCGGCGAACGGATGGCCCGCCGCGATCGAGCTGCCCTTCACATTGAGGCGGCTGCGGTCGATGCTGCCAAGCGCGCCGGGCAAACCCAGCTTCGTGCGGCAAAACTCGTCGCTCTCCCACGCGGCGAGGGTGCACAACACCACCGCAGCGAAGGCTTCGTGAATCTCATAGAAATCGAAGTCCTGCAGCGTCAGGCCAAGGCGCGCGAGCATGCGCGGAATGGCGTAGGCCGGCGCCATCAGCAGGCCTTCGCGCTCATCAATGAAATCGACGGCCGCGACCTCACCGGTGACAAGGTAAGCAAGGATGGGCAGGCCTTTCTTCTGCGCCCATTCCTCGCTCGCCAGCAGCACGGCCGAGGCGCCATCGGTCAGCGGGGACGCGTTCGCCGCGGTGATCGTGCCGCCGTTGCGATCGAAGGCCGGCGCCAGTTTGGCGAGCTTTTCGAGTGATGAGTCGGGCCGCAGGTTGTTGTCGCGCTTGAGGCCGTGGTACGGCATCACCAGGTCGTCGAAGAAACCCTCGTCGTAGGCACGCGCAAGGTTCTGGTGACTGGCCAGCGCCAGCGCATCCTGCGCTTCGCGGCTAATGCCGTAGCGCTTTGCAGTGATTTCGGCGTGTTGCCCCATCGACTTGCCGGTGCGCGGCTCGGCGTTGGCGGGCAGTTCTGGCACGAGATGCTTCGGGTTGATCGCACGCATCAGGTGCTTGAGCTTGGCGCTGGTGGTTTTCGCCGCGTTGAGATCCATCAGCGCACGTTGCAGGCCACGGTTGACCGCCACCGGCGCGTCCGACGTGGTATCCACACCGCAGGCGATACCGGCTTCGATCTGTCCGAGCGCAATCTTGTTCGCGACGAGGATCGCTGCCTCCAGCCCGGTGCCACAGGCCTGTTGCACGTCAAAGGCCGGGGTATTCGGACTCAATCCGGAGGACAGCACGCATTCCCGCACCATGTTCCAGTCACGGGAATGCTTCATCACCGCACCACCGACGACTTCGCCGAGCAGTTCGCCCTGCAGATGGAGCTTCTCGACCAAGCCACGCAGCGTGTCCGTCAGCATGGTCTTGTTGGTGAGCTGGGCGTAGGCAGTATTCGAGCGGGCGAACGGGATGCGGTTTGCACCCACGATCGCGACACGGCGCGGCAGCGCAGTCGGCATGGCGTAGTCCTTTCAAGGGCGGCGTGATGCGCACGCCAGGCAATATGGAACGCGGGCGACGGGCAGATGGTCGTCGCATTGGCCGGCACTGTACGCAGCCGTACGGAAGCCGGTCAAGGCAGTGGTTTCCCTTGCGGCGGGCTCAGGGGCGTTCGCCGGTCGTTGCGCGCGCGGCGTCAGCCAGTGTGGCGTTGATCCTTTCCAGCAATGCGTCAGGCACGGCACGGGTGCAAACCCAATGGGTTTGTGTGCGTCAAGTTGTGCAAAAGGGTTGATCAGGTATTCGGTTGATTCCGGGTTGCCGTGGTCGGCGCGCGGGGCGTAGCCCGGAGCGCCGAC
>JAJZLD010000248.1 GCA_021803785.1 Pseudomonadota bacterium
GGATCAGGGCGATGGCGAGCGCGATGCCGGTGGCGGCGGAAACGAAGTTGTGCACCGCAAGCCCGGCCATCTGGGTGAGATAGCTCATGGTCTGCTCGGGCACATAGGATTGCCAGTTGGTGTTGGTGACGAAGCTGACCGAGGTGTTGAATGCCAGATCCGGGCCGACAGCCGCCTGGCCCTGCGGATTGAGCGGTAGCATTGCCTGTAGCCGTTGCAGGCCATAGAGCACGACGAAGCCCACGAAGCTGAATGCCAGCGTGGCAATGGCGTAGCTGACCCAGTGCTGTTCAGATTTTTCATCGACGCCGCAAAGCCAGTAGATGGCGCGTTCCAGTGGTCGCAGGACGGGCGACAGGAAAGTCCGCTCGCCGTTGAAGACGCGCGTCATGTAGCCGCCGAACGGTCTGGTCAACAGGATCACCAGAACGGAGAAGAGCGCGATTTGCAGCCAGCCGTTGAAAGTCATTCTGGCAATCTCCTTAGAACCGTTCAGGGCGGATCAGGGCATAGACGAGATAGACGAGCAGGCCGACCGTGACGATCGCACCAAGCGCATAATCGAAGGTCATCGCATGGCCCTCAAAGATGATCGCAGGCGAAGACGTAGAGCACACAGGCGCCCAGAAACGCCGCACCGATCAAGATATAGATTACATCGAACATATGACTGGTCCTCGCTACGCCGCGCTGATGACGGTTCTAGTCCATTCGGCGCAGGAAAAACCCTCCGCCGATGAGCCGCGGTGAAATTGATCATAACTAGCCGACAATATAAATTCCATGCTGCCTAGGTGTCCGGGATATAAATTCGTCATATACGCCGCATGATCACAGGCCTCAAAATACGGCGATTCCGCGGGTTTCCCGTGATTTGGTAGGCCGTGCGATCACCGCTTAATGGCGTACATCGAATGCCAGCAGCAGCAAATTGACCACGAGCGCAACCCCGAGACACGCAGCGATCGCCATGCCGATTTCCCACAGCACGACGCCAGGAGCGTTCCTGTCCGCGGCTTTTCTTCTGGACGCAGGGCGCCGTTTCCGCCCGCCAGAGGTCAAAATCGAGGCTGCGAACTCGCGGAGGGACATTGATCGAGGCTCCCGTGGGTGGTCATCCGCGCCCCAACGCGCGCGGCGAGGATGCAATCCCCCATTAGGAGATCAGGGCATATAAATGCCATAAGGAACGAACGCACCGGATATAGTCGTCGCCTATAGAGATACGAATGCGCGCGGCGCATGAGCGCTCTGGATTTTATATGCGGTTCCTCCGAATCTATTGGCGCCGGGCACGGAATGCCGCCGCCGTATCACCGTCGGCCGAGAAACTGACGCGCCCGGAACAACCGCACCATATCCAGACGATAGGGAACCGCGACATGATCACTCCCCGAATGAAGCTGGCGTCCGGCCTGGCCGGTCTCACCGCGTCGGAGACCATCCCTTGGTTCAGCGCGAACGATAGGACTGGTGCAGCGGCAACAGAATTCGGGATCCTCCGGACCACAGCGTGCGTGGTTGCCGAGACCCGCGTGAAAGGTGAATTTCGTCACGCACGCGAGGTGGGTCTGAGACGGCTGCGTGCCTATCTGCGCGGCAATAACAGCGCCGCCGCTCATCTGCCGATGGCCGATACCATCGTGCAATATTCAGAGCAAGCCGGACTGTGGCGGCTGCAAATTCCGCTCCCACCCGGCCCCGAGGGGCGCGCGGTTCCGCGGCCGCGCAGCCGGAAGGTACGCTGCGTCATGGTCGGGGCCGAAACCTTGGCGATCGTTCGCCCACGCTGGTGGCAGTTGTGGCGCGGATTGTCGGAAGCACATCTCCTATCCGCCTTGCGCGATAGTCGCTGGGTTCCAGATGGCCCGTGCAAATTTCGTATCGTCACCTGGTCATATCTGCCCTGGTTTATTTGTCGTGGCGCCCTCGCCGTACCGGTGCGCCCGAAAACAGCGTTCGCCTAGCGCCCGCGTGCCAAAATTGCTGCTGGTGTTATATCACCTATGACGATGCGCCGCGCATGCTGAGCCGCCTCGATATACACTCACGCCAAGTGGTGCGGAACTTTCTGTTTCGACTTTCACTCAACGTGTGGATGGTGGTGCTCGTCGCGGGGCTCGGCAAATGGCCGTACCCGCGGGCTTTCGGAGTATTCCACGCGACCTGCGCGGCATCTGCGATGATCGCGATGACAGTGGCACTGTTTCGCGGCGAAAAACCCATGGACACATCTTTAAATTTATGGGACGAGAGCCTAGCGTTTTCGGCGTTTGGTCTTCTGGCGCTCTTCATCTGGCGTGAAGTAAGCTGATCCTGCTTATGAATTTGATCGTAACATTAGCCTCGTCCTGGCGCGCCACCGGTCCGCGAACCACCGCCGGAAGCGCGGGCGGCCGGTTAATATTATATGACAAAACTATTTCCCGGCCCGACGTCCCCTATGGAAATTTTACGCCGCCCGGTGCCACGTTTTGTGCGCGAACCGCTCTCTGTAAAATCGCGTGCAATAGCGACCCCCTGAGGGGCGAAAATCGCGTCCAATTTCGACCCCTCTGACGTTTGATGTCAGCATCCTCTCTAACGCCCAATGTGGGTGTGGGGAGGCTAATTGGGGGATGATCGCAGTGGATCGGATTGGTGAGATACGGCGGGCTTATTTTGGTGAGCGTCTTCCGATCAAGGAGATTGTGCGCCGGCTATCGATATCGCGGTCGACGGTGCGCAAGGTGGTGCGAAGCTCGGCGACCGAGTTTCGCTATGAGCGTGACAAGCAGCCTGCGCCGAAGCTGGGCGAGTGGGTCAAGGGGCTGACGGAGATCCTGGAGCGGGAGGCTGGCCTGCCACGGCGGGAGCGGCGATCGACGCAGCGCTTGTTTGAGGAACTGAGGGGGCGTGGCTATGAGGGGGCGCATGACAGCGTTCACCGCTTTGCCAAGGCGTGGCGGCGTGAGCATGCCCGGGTTCCGGTACGGGCCTATGTGCCGCTGAGCTTCGTCCGGGGCGAAGCCTACCAGTTTGACTGGAGCCACGAGGTGATCACGCTGCAGGGGCTGCCGGTAACGGTGAAGGCGGCTCACATGAAGCTGTCGCACAGTCGGATGCCATTTGTGCGCGTGTATCACCGTGAGACCCAGGAATTGGTTTTCGATGCGCACGACAAGGGGTTTGCTTTTTTTGGTGGGGGCTGCCGGCGCGGGATCTACGACAACATGAAGACCGCGGTGGAGGCGATCTTCCTGGGTAAGGAGCGCCGCTATAATCAGCGATTTCTGCAGATGTGCTCGCATCATCTGGTCGAGCCGGTGGCTTGTACGCCGGCGTCAGGCTGGGAAAAAGGACAGGTCGAGAATCAGGTCGGCAATCTACGTGACCTGTTGTTCTTACCCAAGCCCCGGGTCAGCAGCCTTGTCGAACTCAATGCCTGGTTGGTGGATCAATGCATCGCCTATGCGAAACGGATGGAACATCCTGAATTCAAGGGTCGAACAATCTGGGAGGTGTTCCAGGACGAGCAGGCCAGCCTGGTGGTATCACGCGGCCCCTATGACGGCTTTGCCGAGAAGGTCGTCCGCGCCAGTACGACCTGCCTGATCATGGCGGACCATAATCGCTACAGCGTCGATGTGCGTGCCGCCGGGCGGATGGTGCAGGTCCGCTCGCATGCCGACCGCATCGTCGTGCTATTGGATGACGATGTCGTTGCCGCGCATCCGCGGGACTTCCGGCGCAGTCAGGTGATCTACAATCCTTGGCACTACCTGCCGATCCTGGTGAGAAAGCCAGGTGCCTTACGGAATGGTGCTCCGTTCAAGGATTGGGATTTGCCACCGGGCCTTGCGGCCGCTCAGGCAAAGCTCAAGCAGCACGCCGATGGCGACCGGCAGTTCGTCAAAATCCTCAATGCCGTTCTTGATCATAGCCTTGCCGCGGTCGAGGCCGCATGCGCAGAGGCTCTCGAAGCAGGCATTGCCAGCGGCGACGTGATCCTTGCCGTCCTGGCGCGTCAGCTTCAGCCCCCCACACCGCCGAGTATGATCACCCCGGACGGGCTGCGCCTGAAAATCGAACCAAAGGCCGATTGTGCGCGCTATGACAGCCTGAGGAGTGCCGCCTGATGGAACGCCAGGACATTCTCCAGGCAATGGCCGATCTCAAGCTGCACGGCATGCGCGCGAGCTTTGACGAGATCGCCGGCAAGGGTGTGGCACGACGCGACGAGTTCTACGATCTGATTGCCAGCCTGATCCGCGCTGAACGGATCTTCCGCCAGGCACGATCGGTCAGCTATCGAATCAGCAGCGCAAAATTCCCCGGGCTCAAGGACTTCGACGGCTTCACCTTCAAGGGCACACCGATCGATGAGGGACTTGTGCGTGAATTAGCCACCGGCAGCTTCCTCGATGCCAAGCGGAACGGGATCTTTGTCGGCGGAACCGGGACCGGAAAGACCCATCTCTGCATCGCGATCGCGGCCACGGTCATCAGGGCCAGAGCGCGAGGCAGGTTCTACAATCTCATCGATCTGGTCAATCAACTCGAGCAGGAGAAAGCCGCTGGTCGGAGCGGATGTCTGGTCGAAAAGCTTCTCCGCCTCGATCTGATCGTCATCGATGAACTCGGCTACATGCCGTTCAGCCAGACCGCCGGGCAACTGCTGTTCCACCTCATCAGCAAACTTTACGAAAACACCTCGCTGCTGATCACCACCAATCTCGGCTTTGCCGAATGGCCGAAGATCTTTGGCGACGCCAAGATGACCACAGCCATGTTGGATCGCCTGACCCACCATTGCGATATCATCGAGACCGGCAACGAAAGCTGGCGCTTCAAAAACCGAAGCTGACCATCAAACCCTCCCCCAGACCCCCACCCGGCTTATCCACGTGGGTGCATAGGGACCCCCCGCGCGCCGCTGCGTCAGCCTCTCGTCGGGCACTCCGCGGCGCGCGGGTCCCCCCTATGCACTACGTGGATAAGCCCCCACCGCTAACGCTGTTTCTAACGCCTAAAGGGGTCGGAATTGGACGCGAAAAA
>JAJZLD010000249.1 GCA_021803785.1 Pseudomonadota bacterium
TCACCGCGATCGCGCGCCGATCCGCGTTTCGGCGGGGCCGCGGCCAGCATCACACCCGCCAAGCAGGCCAAACTGGTGCGCGCCGCGGAGTGGTTTCTCGCCCATGGCGGCAAAGCCTGGGCCGGGCGCCCGTGCCGTTTCGATGTTGTATTGCTCGATCGGCTTCACCTTGCACACATCGAATGGATCCGCGGCGCGTTCGACGCGTACTGATCACCGCCACGCTGTTCGCGGCACTGGCCCCCGCCTTCGCCGCACCGCGCCTGCGAGTGCTGGTGCAGCGCGCCCCGCTCGCAGGATTCACGCATCATGAAGCGCCGAGAGTGTGGACGCAGTTGCGCGTTGGGGCACCACTCTCGCTGCAACGCGAGCCCGACAATCCGCATGACCGCCGCGCGATCGCGGTGAGCTGGCAAGGGCAGAAACTCGGCTATCTGCCGCGCGCCGAAAACGACGCGGTATCCGCCGCAATGGATGCCGGCACCGGCGTTGAAGCACGCATCGGCTCACTGACTGACGACGCAGACCCGCGCCGCAGAATTACGATTGAGGTGTTTGTCCTGCCCTGAAGTGCATGGGTTCCGGGCTTGGTCCGCACGTGCCAGAATTGCGATACAAGACCTAGATCGGCTTCAACCCCATCCACTCGACAGAGAGCCCCCCAATGAACCGTCCTATCCGGCAGTACAAGTACTACGACCTGGTGATGGTCGCCTTCGTCACCGTACTGATCTGCTCCAACCTGATCGGCCCCGCCAAGGCCGCGCAACTGAACCTGCCACTGGTGGGCACGCTGACCTTCGGCGCCGGCGTACTGTTCTTCCCGATCAGTTACATCTTTGGCGACATCCTGACCGAGGTGTATGGCTACGCCTACTCACGGCGCGTAATCTGGGCGGGCTTTGCCGGCCTCGCGTTCGCGTCGATCATGGCCTACGTGATCGTGGCGCTGCCGCCTGCGCCGAACTGGCCCAACCAGGCGGTGTACGAAACGGCGTTTGGCTCGACCTGGCGAATCTCGGTGGCCTCGCTGATCGCTTTTTCATGCGGCGAATTCGTGAACTCGTTCGTTCTGGCCAAGATGAAGATCCTCACGCAGGGCAAACACCTGTGGAGCCGCACGATCGGCTCAACGATCTTCGGTGAGGCGGTCGATTCCTCTCTCTTCTACCCGCTGGCGTTCTGGAACAGCGGCATCATGCCGAACGAACTGGTTCCCACGCTGATGCTGTCGCAATTCGTCACCAAGACGGCGGTCGAAGTGGTGTTCACGCCGCTGACCTACCTCATCGTCAACAAACTCAAGCAACACGAGAACGAAGACTGGTACGACCGGCACACCGACTTCAACCCCTTCAAACTCGACACTCGCAACTGATCTAACACGCGCAAAGAAAAGGCCGCGACATGATCGCGGCCTTTTCTTTGTGGCGCCTGTGCTCAGTTCGTGTAGCCGAGGTACAGGTAACCGGCCCACTTGCCACCGTTGTAGTCGGCCCAGCCTGCGCCCAGATAGAGCGGCCCCAGCAACGTATCCACCCCAAGGTAGGCCGATCCGGCCGGGATGATCTTGGTGTTGGTGCCAGTGAAGATCTGGTTCCACACCTTACCTGCTTCGAGCGAGCCCCCGACATAGACGCCGGACCCCAACTGAGGCAACAGCGAGCTGATCTGCTTGTACGCCATGACGCGTCCGAGCGCCGTGCGCGCGCCGGTCAGCTCGTTCGTCTGCATGCCCGACACCTGCAGGAAACCACCGAGCTGATAAGGAATCGGGACAGTGGATAGCCTCTGGTCGAGCGAGCCACGCACGCGTGCGGTCGAGCGCACGGTGAAGGTGCCAAAGGTGCCAGCCAGATCGCCATCGACTTCCACCAGCTGCGCAAGATCGTCCCGGTCCTGAATGTGGCCCGCCGCGTAGTCCGCACGAAGGAAGTAGCCATGGCGCGGCCACTTCGGATTGTCCAGTTGATCGATGACGAGCTGTGCGCGGCCGCCATACAAGCGCGTCGCCGCGTTGGTGCTGACGCCGATGCCGCCGGTCAGCACTTCGCCCTCCACATGCTCGGAGAAGGCGGTCAGCCGGAATTCGCCGTAACGCCCCAAGCCGTAGCCGCCCCCGATTTCTGCGCCGCGGCGACTAACCCCGATCTCGAACAAACGGTTGCCTTCAGCGTCGAACAGCGGTAGAGAGGAACTGCCCCACCACATGCCGCCCACCACGAAAGTCGGTAAGTGGCCGATCGGCTGGTAGATCTCGGATCTCAGCGAGGAGTCGGCGCCAAGGCGAAGGTCGTTGCGCCACTGCGCACCCCACCGGTTCAGCCAGGTCATCTGGTAATTGCCGAGAAAGCCGATCGTCGCGGTGCGGTAGGTGTCGAGCTTGAAGTCGATGCCCATGCGCAAGTAGTTCGGGCCAACGCTGCGTTCCAGCGGCGTGACGGTCGCCACTCGCTGTCCGCCCGCGTCGTGCAGGCGGTAGTTAATCGAATCGAAGTCGCCGGTGTCATAGAGCGAATCGAAACGATCGAGCAGTTGCGCCTGGGTGGCGGGGGGCGTCTTGCCGGTGATGACCCCTTCCACTCGGTCCGGCGGCACAAAGCGCGTCTGCGCCACCTCCAGCCGGTCGTAAGGCTTCTGTGATTCGTTTGCCCGCGTGGCGATCTCGGCCAGCCAGGCACGGTAGGCCGAGTCGTCAACGGCCAGCCTCGCCAGCTGTGCCTCAATCGGCAAGGTCGCGGCAATGCCGCGTTCGATGATGGCCTTCACCGAGGTGAAGCTCGCGGGCGAATAGCCCTCAAGGTCCGGTTCAATCAGCACATCGCCTGGCGCGAGCAGCTTGCGCTGTTCGAGTACGTTGCGCCCGGTCGCGATATTCATCGCCTGGGCGGCGACGTCGACGAACGTGCGGATCTCGTCGGGCTTGAGCATCGGCGTGCCAACGTCGACCACGATCACGACATCCGCAGCACACGAGCCCGGTGTTTTTTCCTTCAGATTCTCGATCGGCAGGTTGCGAACGAACATGCCATCGACCAGCAGGCGTCCGTTATCGCTCACCACGTCGAACACCCCCGGCACCGCCATGCTCGCGCGCAGTGCGACCGCAAGATCGCCACCCTTGAACACGCGCATGTCGCCACGCTCCAGATCGGTAGCCACCGCCTCGAAGGGAATCGGGAGATCGTTGAACGATTCGCGATAGATGTCGCGTGTCATTTCGCGCAGGAACCGGTCTATCAATTGGGACCCGACGACGCTGCGCGGCACTTTCAGGCCCTCTTCATCGACGCCGAAGGTCATCGCGGCGAGGTTATGGTAGTCGTCCTTCTTGCGCAGGTAGGGCAGATTGCGGCGGTCGGGTGAGCCCGCGATCAGCTTCTCCCAGTCGGCGTTCTCAAGGCGCTGCCGTATCTCCGGCAAGGGCATGCCTGACGCATAGATGCCGCCGATCAGTGCACCAGCACTGGTTCCCGCGATGCAGTCGATCGGCACATGCAGACGCTCCAACTGCTGCAGCACACCAACGTGCGCCAGGCCACGCGCGCCGCCGCCGCCGAGCACGAGCCCGACTCGCGGGCGTTTGGCGGGCGCCGCCGCCACCTTGCTAGCCGCCTCCGGCGTCGGCAGGGCGTTGGGTGCAGATTGTGGCGCGGACTGCGCAGCGGGGGCGCAAATCACCGCAAGCGCAGTGCACAAGGTCGGAATCAGGGGTTTCATGGGGGATTTCAGCGGCGACAGGGGCTTCGCGGCTTATACCACAGCACGATCTGGCGCCATGCCCACCCGTGTGGTTCAGCGCCTTGGCGGCAGGACGGACAGGTGCATCGACTCCAACCATGAACCGCCCGGGGCGATCTCGCGCCAACCAGCACTTTGGCGCGCAGCGGCCGGCAGATTGACTGCATTCGTAACATGGCTCACCGGCTCGACACACACCAGTGGCGCCGATTCGGGCGAATACACCACCAGATGATCCAAGCCCGGCGTCGCCGTCAGGGAAATCGAATAGTCGGCGTAGTCCAGCCTTGCACGACGGTTCCAACCCGAAAATCCGTCATCCAGTCCAGTGCAGAGGAGCTTCGTTCCGTCTAGCGGGAAGCGGCCTAGCGCACGTTCAAAGCCATGGGGAATACGATCGGCGTCAACGAGCCAGTGGTCTCTCACCCGCGCACGCAGGCGAGTGCCCGGCGGACGCGGGAAATACGGGTGAAAGCCCATGCCGCAGGGCATCGGTGTATCACTGCGGTTGATGACCAGCATCGAGATAGTCATGCCGTCCGGGTCCAGCGTGATCGTCTGCTCGGCGGAAAAGGCCCACGGCCACTCGCCCGCCGCCACATCGAGTCGCAGTGTTACGGCACGCTCACTTTCGGCGTCGATGTCCCATCGGCGCACCCAGCCGATACCGTGGATCGCATGCGGCGCACCAAGCGGATGCGGCGCCATCCGCACTTCTTTGCCATTGTGGTGAAAGCACCCCTGGGCGATGCGGTTCGAAAAGGGTACCAGCGGGTAGCAACCGGCATTGCGGATCGCTTGCTCGCGCGGCAGATCCAGCGGAACGGGCACCAGCACATCACGCAGGGCACCATCGCACTCAGCGCGGCACGAAAACAGACGCCCCCCCCACTCGGGTGAGACCTGCGCAGTCCATCCATTGGCCTGCAGCGTGACAAGCGCTTCTTGCGACATCAACAACCTCTCGTTTTACTTTAGTTCGCCCATCGTACCAAATGCCGCGCCGCACCGTGCAAAAGGGGATTCATGCCACGCAAACTCTGCAGTACCGCACTCAGCGCATGACGGCCTCGCGCGGAGAGCATCCGCTACATCGCGCCGACCTTGCTGGGATTCGGCACGCCGAAAGCCGGATCGCTGAACGGGCCATCCGGCGCATGGCAGGCCACCATCGCGGCGCGATCCGTACGCGCCAAGGCGCCGTACAAGTTATGGATCAACCGTACGTTTGGATGCATTCGCGCTCCCTGTTTGGTGTATTTGCGCTCTGCGTTGCGCCGATGCTGTCGTGCCGG
>JAJZLD010000250.1 GCA_021803785.1 Pseudomonadota bacterium
ATCGCCATTGCCCTTGCGGCAGATCGCCAAGGGTCACGCGGCCGATGCGGATGCGCTTGAGGCCAGTCACCTTCAGGCCGACCAACTCGCACATGCGGCGGATCTGACGCTTGCGGCCCTCACGCAGCACGAAACGCAGCTGGTCTTCGTTCAACCACTCGACCTTGGCCGGGCGCAGTTCTTTGCCATCCAGCTCCAGTCCGTGATTGAGCAGTGCCAGCCCCTCGGCGCTCAGCTCGCCTTCGACGCGAACGAGATATTCCTTCTCGACCGTTGAATCCTCACCGATCAGCTGGCGCGCGACACGGCCATCCTGCGTCAGCACCAGCAGCCCGGTCGAATCGATATCGAGCCGGCCCGCCGGGGCGAGACCATGAAAGTGCGCCGGCTTGAGCTCCGGGCCGCCATCCGGCCGGTACTGGCTCGACTGCGTAATCAGCGACGCCGCCGGCGGGTAGCCATCTTCCGGCTGGCCGGAAACGAATCCGATCGGCTTGTGCAGCAGGATCGTCATGCGCGTGCCCTGAAGCTTGGCCGCCTCGGGTGCGAGCGTGATCTTTGCGTCGGGCTCGGTGCGCCGCCCCAGTTCCTTGACGCGCTCACCGTTGACGAAGACCCAACCGCGCTCGATGTACTCGTCCGCCTCGCGGCGCGAGCAGATGCCGCGAGCAGCCATCAGCTTGGAGACACGCACGCCCTGCGGCAGATCGTCCTCTTCATCCTCGTCGTCTTCCTCGACTTCGTGGCGCCGGGTACGCGGCGCAAAGCCGGGGTCGCGCGGCGGCTGCGGGTAACGACCACGTTCGCCGCTCGGCCGCGGCGGCCGATCGCCCCAGCTCGGGCGTGCCGGACGATCGGTACGCGGCCCACCGCGATCGTCGCGCGCAGGGCCACGGCTGTCGCCGGCCGGGCCTTCGCTGCGGCGCGGGCGCTCATCACGGGCGTAAGCACCGCCGCCGTCACGCGAATAGCCGCCTTCGCGGCGCGGCCGTTCATCGCGCGCGAAGCCACCGCGGCTCGGGCGTTCATCGCGGCTAAACGAACCCTCGCGGCGCGGGGTCTGCTCACGGTTGAAACCTCCTTGGCCGCGCGGGCGATCGTCACGCGGATAGCTGCCTTCGCGGCGCGGGCGCTCATCGCGCGGGAAGCCCGCTTCGCCGCGCGGCGGGCGGTCACCCCATTGGCGCTGATCGCGCGGGCGGTTCTCATCACGACCGCCACGGCCGCCCTGCGAATTGCCTTCAAAACGGCCGTCGTTGCGCGGGCGATCACCCTGGTAACGCGACCGATCGCCGCCCTCGCGAGCACGGTCACCTTCATGACGCGGACGATCCGACGGCGCGCGCGAACGGTCCCCCTCGTAGCGGGGGCGATCGCTCGGGTAGCGCGGGCGGTCGCCATCGCGCAGACCACGCGGGCCTTCAGCGCGGTAGTCACCTCGCGGCGCACGATCGTCGCGCTCAAAACGCGGGCGATCATCGTCGCGGCGCGGGGCCGGCTTGCCGCGGGAAAAATCGTCACCGCTACGGCGCCGAACATCGTCGTCGCGGTAACTGCGCCGCGGCGCATCACGCTCGTCACGCCCGCCGCGCGGGGCATCGCCCCAACGCCGCGGGCGCTCGCGCTCATCGCTGCCGGGGGCACCCTGTGGATTGCGCGGGCGATCGTTCCAGCCGCCTTCGCGGCGGCCTTCGTCTTCGCGCGGATTGCGGCGCGTCTCGTCGCGCGGCGCGGCATCTCGACGCGCAGCGATTGCGCGCTCCATGGCGGCCCTGGCCCGCGGGCCGGTACGCGTACCGGTCAGCGACGGGCGCTCAGCCTTCGGTTTGCCGGGCTTGTTCACAGCACATCCAGTAGTTCAACTTCGAACACCAGGGTTGCGTTGGGCGGAATCACACCGCCCGCGCCCCGCGCGCCGTAGCCAAGCTGCGGCGGAATCGTCAGCTTGCGGGTGCCGCCGACCTTCATGCCGACCACGCCATCGTCCCAACCGCGGATCACGCGGCCGGCGCCAAGCGGGAATTTGAATGGGTCGTTGCGGTCCTTGCTCGAATCGAACTTGGTCCCGTTGGTCAGCCAGCCGGTGTAATGCACGACCACCTGGCGGCCTGCCACCGCTTCGGCGCCTTCGCCAACGACGCGGTCCTCGATCACGACCTCGTTCGACAGCACGTCGAGCAGTTCAACCTCAAACACCAGCGTCGCGTTCGGCGGAATCACGCCGCCCGCACCGCGCGCGCCGTAGGCGAGCTCAGCCGGAATCGTCAGCTTGCGGGTGCCGCCGACCTTCATGCCGGCAACGCCTTCGTCCCAACCACGGATCACCTGGCCACGCCCGAGGTCGAAGCTGAACGGATCATCGCGATCCTTGCTCGAATCGAACTTGGTGCCATCGGTCAGCCAGCCTGTGTAATGCACGACGACGGTACGCCCCTTCTGGGCCTCGGCGCCAGTGCCGGTCACGCTGTCTTCAAAGACCAGGCCGCTGTCGGTGGTGATCGGTTCGCTCATGAAAAATCTCCTGCAGAAAAGGGAAACGCCGGACATTGCCCAAGTAAGGCGGCCCGGCGTGCTACGCGCGGATTATCTCACGCTTGGCGATCGCGCGGACAGTGCGTGCCGTACTGCACGGCACGCCCACGACCTAGGGTATTCCCTAGGTCGGCCGATTGCTGCCGCCGCATTTGATCCAAGTCGCTTCCAGCGATGCAGACAGCGGTCTAGATTGAACCATGAGCGCACGTCAGATTGCGCCGGAGGAGAACGTTCATGAGCTTATGTCCGATTCGCTCGGTGCCGGAGTTCTATGCCATCGCCATCGCCATCGAACATGATGCGATCGCCTGCTACACCGAGTTCGCACAACGTATGGAGGCACTCGGCAATGCCGAGACCGCCGAGTTGTTCCGTGAAATCGCGCGCCAGGAGCAAGGGCATGCGAGCGAGCTGGAGCGATGCGCCGATGGCTGCCAGATGACCTCGTCCGCATCGCGGGAGCCACGTACCGCCTTTGTCGACGCCAACGCGGCCAACAGCGCCGTACTCAACCCGCTTGGCGCGCTGCAGATCGCAATGGGGGCCGAACGGCGTACAGTGAGCTTCTATCAGAACGTCAGCCTGACCTCGCCCGACCCCGTCGTGCGAGAGCTGGCAGAAGGCATGATCCTCGATGAATTCGAGCACCTGCGATTGCTCGAAAGGCTCTCGGCGCGGATGGGCGGCTGAGCCGGCGCGTGGCGGTGACTTGCAGCGGCAGCGCTTACGCGAGATAGTCGCCGCACCGTATCCTTGCTTGGCCCTTGATGTCCGAATCCCCCCGTGGCGCCCGAGGCGTCCAAATCGCCGCCTGGCTTCTGACCGGCGGTGCCCTGCTTGCAGTGCTGCTGCTGCACCTCTTGCCCGCGCTTTTCGCAGGCCTGCTCGTCTTTGAACTTGTCGCGCTGCTCACACCAGTGCTGGCGCGCGCGATTCCGAACCAGAAGGCAAAGCTAGTCGCCGTCACCCTGCTTTCCGTCGGCGTCGTCGCGGCGCTGGTAGGCAGCGGCTTTGCTTTGGCGAAGGTGCTGGGGCAGGAGGTTGGCAGTGCTGCCGGGCTGTTCCGCAAGCTCGCCACCCTGCTCGAAGATGTACGTGGCGTGTTCCCGCCGTGGCTGCTCGACTACCTACCGGCCGACCCGGATGCGCTGGAGCACGCCACCGGCAAGTGGCTCGCCGCCCACGCCACGCAACTGCAAAGCGCCGGCACGGCGTTTGGCCGCGGCTTCGTCAAAGCCCTGGTGGGCATGGTGATCGGCGCAATGCTGGCGTTGCATGAGGTGCAGCCCAATCAGCCAGGCGGCCCACTGTCTCGCGCACTGCGGGATTGCGCCACCCAACTCACGACCGCATTTCGCCGCGTGGTGTTCGCCCAAGTGTGGATCTCGGCGATCAATACCACCCTCACCGGCATCTTCCTGATGGTGGTGCTGCCGCTCAGCGGCATTCACCTGCCCCTGCTCAAGACGATGTTGGCAATCACCTTCCTTGCAGGCTTGCTGCCTGTGATCGGCAATCTGATTTCCAATTCGCTGATCACTTTCATCGGCCTGTCGATTTCGGCCAAGGTCGGTGCAGCGGCGCTGCTCTACCTGATCTTGATCCACAAACTGGAGTACTTCCTCAATGCGCGGATCGTCGGCGGCCACATCAACGCCCGCGCCTGGGAGTTGCTGATTGCAATGCTGGCGTTCGAGTCCGCCTTCGGACTTGCCGGCCTGGTGGCCGCGCCGGTTTACTATGCGTACGTAAAGGACGAACTGCGCCGCCACGGACAGATCTGAGCCCATCAGCACTACGCCAACGAAGAGCGCTAACGCATGATCGACGTTCCAACCCTGCTTGCCGTGCTGTCAGTCGATTGCCTGATGATCGCGGCGACCGTCTTCGCGACGCGTGTCGGCCGCATGCAGCACGGACAGGCGAGTTGGGTCGTTGCACTGCTGACGCAATCCGCAGCCATGTTGCTGTTCATTGCAATGGCGCTGACACCGCCCGGCATGGCAACGATCGTCGCCAACATAGTGCTGCTCTCGGGGAGTCTTTCCCTGTTCGCCGCATCGATGGCCGCCTTTGCCGAGCGGCCGCTACCAAGGCGCCTGCTGGTGCTGCCGCCGGTGTTGCTGGGCGTCCAGCACGCCATCTACGCGGACGATTTCATCGCGCGCGCCCTCGCATCGAACGCCGTACTGGCGTTCCAGATGGCCCTTTGCGCATGGCCGCTGATGCGCACCAGCGACCCCGGATCAGCCCGCTTCCGCTGGATGGTGATCGGCAGCTTTGTGCTCGGCAGCGTGTCGACGCTGGTGCGCCTAGCCGAGCTGTTGGTGGCACCGGAGCGGCTGCCCGACCTGAGCGTTGGCGAACCGATCAACGCGATGAGCTTCCTGCTCAACCATGTGAATCTGATCGTCGGCAACCTTGGCATTGCGCTGATGCACCGTGAGCGGAGCCGCGCCAACGCCATGCCGAGCGCTTCGCTCGAG
>JAJZLD010000251.1 GCA_021803785.1 Pseudomonadota bacterium
TATTCAGGGCCGAAACCAGCCACCTTCTCACCGTAGGCAGCAGCGACGATATCGCTCTGTTCGGCCCGCGCCAGTTCGGCAATTGCCCGCACCGCGGCGAGCTTCATCTCGTCGGTGATCGTTGTCGCGCCGACATCGAGCGCGCCGCGGAAGATGAACGGGAAACAGAGAACGTTGTTCACCTGGTTCGGATAATCCGACCGGCCGGTCGCGATGATCGCGTCGTCGCGCACCGACTTGACTTGCTCCGGCAGTATCTCGGGCGTCGGATTCGCCAACGCCAGGATCACCGGGTTGGGCGCCATCTTCGCCACCATCTCAGGCTTGAGAGCACCGCCTGCCGACAAGCCCAGAAATACGTCAGCACCTTCGATCACCTCGGCGAGGGTTCGGGCATCCGTCTGCTTCGCAAAGCGATCCTTCACCGGATCCATCAGAACCGGGCGGCCCTCGTAGACCACCCCCTCGATGTCCGTCACCCAGATATGCTCCACCGGGATCCCCAGCATCACCAGCAGATCGAGGCACGCGAGGGCGGCAGCGCCCGCGCCCGAGGTCACCAGCTTGATCTTCGACAAATCCTTGCCAAGCAGGTGCAGCCCGTTGAGCAGCGCGGCACCCACGACGATCGCAGTGCCGTGCTGGTCATCGTGGAATACCGGGATCTTCATCCGCTTACGCAGTTCGCGCTCGATGTAGAAACACTCGGGCGCCTTGATGTCTTCGAGGTTGATACCGCCGAAAGTCGGCTCCAGCGATGCGATGGTCTCGATCAGTTTGTCCGGATCCGGCTGTGAAAACTCGAGATCGAAGACGTCGATACCGGCGAACTTCTTGAACAGCACCGCCTTGCCTTCCATTACCGGCTTTGCGGCAAGTGGACCGATGCTGCCGAGCCCAAGCACTGCAGTGCCATTGGTCACCACACCGATCAGATTGCCACGCGCGGTCAGCGTGCTCGCCTCCGCCGGATCGGCAACAATCGCATCACAGGCTGCCGCAACACCGGGCGAATAAGCAAGCGACAAATCCTGCTGGTTGGTCAGTGCCTTGGTCGGCGTCACTGCAATCTTGCCGGGGCGTCCGGCGCGGTGATATTCGAGTGCAGCGGCTTTCAAGCGGTCGTCCATCGGTTCTCCCTGGGCAGGATTGAGTCACGCAGGCGACAAAATCCAGTTGTTCGAGTTCGCGGCGGGATTCTAGATGCCAGCGGCAGTGAGTGAAGTACGTAGTTGTGCTGATCAGACCCCCGGCGTAGACTTCAAACAACTGTTCAAGCAGAACATCCAACCCGCACACCCCAAAAAAAATAGTTTTCGTGCGGGTGCTCCAGCGTCGTTTCTCTCCTCCCACCGACGCGGAGCCTCGGTCGGACACCCTCCGAGGGGTCCGGGCGTGCCATCGAACACGTGGTAACCAGGAGAGACTCATGACAACACGCCTTCCCGAAGCAGCGCTCAGTTCAGCGCCCGCCTTCGTCCGCCATGCCCGCCTCAAACAATGGGTGGCAGAAGTTGCCGCCCTCACCCAACCCGATCGGATCATGTGGTGCGATGGCTCCGAAGAGGAGTACGCACGCCTGTGCGACGAGATGGTCGAAGCGGGCCAGATGATCCGGCTGAATCCTGCCAAGCGGCCGAATTCCTTTCTCGCGTGGTCCGACCCCTCCGACGTGGCGCGGGTTGAAGACCGCACCTACATCTGCAGCTCGGACCCACACGACGCAGGCCCGACAAACAACTGGGAATCGCCCGAGAAGATGAAGGCGACGCTCAAGGGCCTGTTCAGCGGTTGCATGCGTGGCCGCACGCTGTACGTGATTCCGTTCTCGATGGGACCGCTCGGCAGCCCGATTGCACAGATTGGTGTCGAGATCTCCGACTCACCGTACGTGGTGGCGAACATGCGGATCATGACCCGCATGGGGCGCGCGGTGTACGACGTACTCGGCGACAACGGCGACTTCGTGCCATGCCTGCATTCAGTCGGCGCACCGCTCGAACCCGGCCAGAAGGATTCTCGCTGGCCGTGCAACCCGACCACGAAGTACATCTGCCACTTCCCGGAAACGCGCGAAATCTGGTCGTACGGTTCCGGCTACGGCGGCAATGCGCTGCTGGGCAAAAAGTGCTTCGCACTGCGTATTGCATCAACGATGGCGCGTGACGAAGGCTGGCTGGCCGAGCACATGCTGATTCTTGGCGTCGAGAACCCGCAAGGCGAAAAGACCTACGTAGCGGCGGCCTTTCCATCCGCCTGCGGCAAGACCAACTTCGCAATGCTGATCCCGCCAGAAGGTTTCGACGGCTGGAAGGTGACCACGGTAGGCGACGACATCGCATGGATCAAACCCGGGCCCGACGGCCGGCTCTACGCGATCAACCCGGAGGCCGGCTACTTCGGCGTCGCACCCGGCACCAACGAGAAGACCAATCGCAACGCCATGGCGACCCTGCACGCGAACGTGATCTTCACGAACGTCGCGCTCACCGACGATGGCGACGTGTGGTGGGAAGGCTTGAGCAAGGAAGCGCCGCAGCACCTGATCGACTGGACGGGTCAGGACTGGACACCCGATTGCGGCCGCAAGGCCGCGCATCCGAACTCGCGCTTCACCGCGCCCGCCAGACAATGCCCATCAATTGATGCCGACTGGGAGAACCCCGAAGGCGTGCCGATCTCGGCCTTCGTGTTTGGTGGCCGCCGCGCAACAACGGTGCCGCTGGTGTACGAGGCCTTCAACTGGAACTTTGGTGTCTACATGGCCGCCACCTTGGGCTCCGAGACCACCGCAGCCGCTTTCGGTCAGCAAGGCGTAGTGCGACGCGATCCCTTCGCGATGCTGCCGTTCTGCGGCTACCACATGGGCGACTACTTCAACCATTGGTTGAAGATCGGCCACACAGTCGAACACACGCCGCACATCTTCTGCGTCAACTGGTTCCGCATGAACGAGAACGGCGAGTTCATGTGGCCAGGTTTCGGCGACAACATGCGGGTCCTCAAGTGGATTGTCGATCGATGCAAAGGCACGGTGGGCGCCCGTGAAACGGCACTCGGCTGGATGCCGAAGTACGAAGACATCCAGTGGTCCGGCCTGGACATCAAACGCGAAGAATTTGAGGCGCTCACCGCAATCGATGCGCGCGCCTGGCGCAGCGAACTCAGCCTGCACAAGGAATGGTTCGACAAACTTGGCACACGCCTGCCGCGCACACTGGCGCTGCAGCGCGAATTGTTAGTGGAAGCCATCGGAAACTGAATCGAACTGCTCGATACAAGCGCCACCCTTGGGTGGCGCTTTTTCATTGTCCTGGCGGGCGGCGTACAGTACGGCCATGTCCGAATACACTCAGCCCCTGTGCGCCGGCCCGCTTGCGGCACGCGCCCGCGAAATCGAGCCCTTCCATGTCATGGAGCTTCTGGCGCGCGCGCAAACGCTTGAAGCCAGTGGACGCGACATCATCCACATGGAGGTCGGAGAGCCGGACTTCCCCGCGCCGGCGCCCGTAATCGAGGCAGCGCAGCGCTTCCTTGCGCGAGGACAGGTTCGCTACACGCCCGCGCTCGGCCTGCCAGCGTTGCGCGACGCGATTTCCACTTACTACGCCACGCGATTCGGCGTCACCGTCCCCGCGTCGCGCATCATCGTCACTGCGGGGGCTTCCGGCGCGCTACTGCTCGCCCTCGCCGCACTGACCCAACCGGGCGACAGCTGGCTGGTACCCGATCCCGGTTACCCCTGTAATCGCCACTTCGTGCGCGCCTTCGAAGGCGTCGCGCAGGCGCTTCCAGTGCTCGCAAGCGACGCTTTCCAGCCAACGCTGGCGCAGGTCAATCAAGCCTGGGGACCCACGACGCGAGGCCTGATCGTCGCGAGCCCATCCAACCCAACAGGGACGCTGATATCGCCCACGTCGCTCGAACAGCTTGCCGGTTTCGTCGCAGAACGTCAGGGTGCGCTGATCGTCGATGAGATTTACCAAGGTCTGAGCTATGGCATTGCGCCGACCACTGCGCTCGCAAACCGTCACCCCTGCTTCGTCATCAACAGCTTCTCGAAGTACTTCAGCATGACCGGCTGGCGGCTGGGCTGGCTCGTCGCGCCCGAGGCGTATGTGCGCGATCTTGAGAAACTCGCGCAGCACTTTTTCATCAGCCCATCCACGCCGGCGCAGCACGCCGCGCTCGCCGCGTTCGCCCCAGAGACGATCGAGATCCTTGAGCAACGGCGGATGGCGTTCGCAAGTCGACGCGATGTGCTCTGCACGGGGCTTCGGGAACTCGGCTTTGTCGTGCCCGCAGAACCCGCCGGCGCATTCTATGTGTATGCCGACGTGAGCGCACACGCGCAAGACAGCGCAGCGTTCGCGCATCACCTGCTCGAAACAACGGGTGTTGCCGCAACGCCTGGCATCGATTTTGGCCAGCAATCGCCTGAACGCTGGCTGCGCTTCACCTACACCACGGATGAAGCACGCATCAGGGAAGCGCTCGCGCGCATGCGCCAGGTTCTGGCCTGAGCGGAGAGCGCAGCCAACCGCGATCAGGCGGCCATAAAACAGAGCGCCGGCACAAGGCCGGCGTTCTGTGTAGGGTCTGACCGAACTGGCATTACTTCGCTAGCGCGAGCTTGGCGCCCTGCCGCATCGCCAACTGCAGGCGTTGCTTTTCGGCAATCACCTTGTTGGCGTAGCTCTCGGCTGGATCATCGGCCGCACCGCCGTACTGCTGCAGACCCGCGGTCAGCGAACCGTTACGGCGGATGTACTCCTTGAGCACTTGGGCGCCGACGCGAATGTTCTCGGTCGGATCAAGCAGCGGTGCGTTACCCGCCTTCTCATCGAACTTGTCCTGATGGAAACGCGGCACGATCTGCATCAGCCCCTGTGCGCCAAACGGACTCTCGGCGAACGGGTTGAAACTCGACTCAACACCCATCACCGCGACGATGAGCAACGGGTCAAGCCCGACAGACTGCCCAACCTTCTGTGCCGACACGATCAGCGGCTCAATGG
>JAJZLD010000252.1 GCA_021803785.1 Pseudomonadota bacterium
GTACCGTGCCAGCGGGCGGCGCCGTTTCGAGGATATCCAGCAGGGTCGGGCCTTCGTACCAGGGCATCGCATCGCCGCGCTCGACGATGTTGTCGCCAGCCAGCGCGGACACCGGGATGAAGCGCACGTCGAAGCCCTTGGCGGTGAGGCCCATCTTGTCGGCGAAGGCACGGTACTCGGCGCAGATGCGGTCGTACGTGGCCTGGTCGTAGTCGACCAGATCCATCTTGTTTACCGCCACCACCAGATGCGGAATGCCCACCAGATGCGTGATGTAGCTGTGGCGGCGGGTTTGCGCCAGCACACCCTTGCGCGCGTCGATCATGATGATCGCGAGGTTCGCGGTTGAAGCCGCGGTGACCATGTTGCGGGTGTACTGCTCGTGGCCCGGCGCGTCGGCGATGATGTACTTGCGCGTGCCGGTGGCGAAGTAGCGGTAGGCCACGTCGATCGTGATCCCCTGTTCGCGCTCGGCCTGCAGGCCGTCGGTCAGCAGCGAGAGGTCGACCGCTTCGAGCCCACGCTTCTTCGAGGTCTTCTCGATCGCGGTCAGCGCATCGGCGAGGATCGCCTTGGTGTCGTATAGCAGGCGGCCGATTAGCGTGCTCTTGCCGTCGTCGACGCTGCCGCAGGTCATGAAGCGCAGCAGGCCGTTTTCTTGGGTCGGAAGGTGTTCCATCGCGGACATTCTCAAAGTTCTTTCATTCAGTGACCGATGGGATCGATTGCGAAGAGTCCGTCGCGAGCGCGCCGAGGCCGAGGCGAGAAGCGCAGCCGTACATCCGGTACGGCGAGCATCGCAGGCGCGGGATCGGCGTGCGCAGCAGGGCTATTCGCGGTCGATCAGAAGTAGCCTTCTTTTTTGCGTTGCTCCATCGACGCTTCCGAGGTCTGGTCGTCCAGTCGCGTCGCACCGCGCTCGGTGATCGTGGTGGTGGCGGTCTCGACGACGATCTGCTCGATGGTGCTCGCGGTCGACTCGACCGGCGCGGTGCAGGTGATGTCGCCAACAGTACGGAAGCGCACCATCACCTCTTCCACCACATCACCCGGCTTGGCTGGTGTCAGTTCGGTCACCGGCTGAAGCAGGGCGCCCCTGCGTACCACCGGGCGCTTGTGTGCGAAGTAGATCGAGGGCAGTTCGAGCTTCTCGCGCTCGATGTACTGCCATACGTCCATCTCGGTCCAGTTGCTGATCGGGAACGCGCGGATGTTCTCACCCTTGAATGTGCGCGCGTTGTAGAGGTTCCACAGTTCCGGCCGTTGGTTCTTCGGGTCCCACTGGCCGAACTCGTCGCGGAAGCTCATCACGCGTTCCTTCGCGCGGGCCTTTTCTTCGTCACGACGTGCGCCACCGATGCAGGCGTCGAATTCGAACTCGGCGATTGCTTCGAGCAACGTCACCGACTGATGCTTGTTGCGCGACTCGTCGGCGGATTTCAACACTACCGAGCCGCGCTTAATCGAGTCTTCCACCGAGCGCACGATCAGGCGTTCGCCGAGTTCGGCCGCGCGCTTGTCGCGGAAGTCGGTGACTTCCTTGTAGTTGTGGCCGGTGTCGATGTGCATCAGCGGGAAGGGGAAGCGGCCGGGGCGGAAAGCCTTCTCGGCGATGCGCAGCAGGCAGATCGAATCCTTGCCGCCCGAGAACAGCAGCACCGGGCGTTCGCACTGGCCTGCGACTTCGCGCATGATGTGGATGGCTTCTGCTTCGAGCCAGTCGAGGTGCGACAGGGTTTGTTTGGTCAGCGTACTCATTCGTTTGCTTTCAGCGTGAGCGACGCGCGCTCAGGATTTCTTTACGTGCAGGCCGCACTCTCTGGACTCGGGATTTTCCCACCACCAGCGCCCGGCGCGCACATCCTCACCGACTGCGATCGAGCGGGTGCAGGGTGCGCAGCCGATGCTGGGGTAGAACTGGTCGTGCAGCGCGTTGTAGGGCAGCTCATGGATGCGGATGTAGGCCCAGACTTCCTGCTCGCTCCAGTCGAACAAAGGGTTGAACTTCTCCAGCCCATTGCTGGCATCGAATTCGCGCGGTGCGAGCTCGGTGCGGGTGGTGCTCTGCGCGGCGCGCAGGCCGGTGATCCATGCCTTCTTGCCGGCCAGCGCACGACGCAGCGGTTCGACCTTGCGGATGCCGCAGCACGCCTTGCGTAGCTCGACTGAGTCGTAGAAGGCGTTGATGCCTTCGGTGCGCACGTACCGCTCGACGGCCGTCGCATCCGGGAAGAATATTTTCAGCTTCGTGCCGTAGCGCTTCTCCACCTCGCCCATCAGGGTGTATGTCTCCGGCGGCAGGCGGCCGGTGTCGAGCGAGAAGATCTCGATCGGCAGGCGCTCGGCGAGGATCAGGTCGGTTAGCACCATGTCTTCGGCGCCGAAGCTGTTGGCGAAGGTGACTTCACCGGCGGCACCGAATTCCTTGACCGCCGTATTCAGCAGTTCCAGCGTACGGGCGCGCTTTAGCGCGACCGTGGTACGCAGTTCATCGGTCAGCGTCGGCGAGGTCGCCGGGTTCTTTGCGCGCGGCTTGAGGAAGGAAACGCTCTCGCTCATCACTGGACTCCGTTCAGGCGCGAGCGTGGCGGCGCCACAGCGGTTGCGGCTCGGCCACCGAAGCCTGGTAAGGCTCGGAGAAATCGCGCAGCGAGGCCAGCGCATCCTCGGCCGAGCGATCGGCGCGGATCTGGTAGGCATCGAAGCCGCAGCGCTGCATGAAGTAGAGACTGTCGCGCAGCACATCGCCGATCGCGCGCAATTCGTTCTTGTAGCCGTAGCGGGTGCGCAGCAGCACAGCGGCGGAGAAGCCGCGACCATCGACGAACTTCGGGAAGTCGTAAGCGATCAGAGGCAGGGTGTTGACGTCGCCCACAGCGGCAACGAGGTCTTCGACCAACTCGAAGCTCTCCAGCCACACGCCGATTTCGCCGGCGGCGATGCGCGCCGCCAGTTCATCCTTGCGCGCACGGAATACCGCCAGCGGCACGATCGCGCGGCCGGCCGGAATCTGCACTTGCGCGATCAACTCGGGCGAGGCGGCCTCGGTGCCGGTGAGCTTGAACTGCACCACCTTGCCGGCCTGCTTCTGCACGGCCTCTTCAACCGCCGGGTAGCGCACCAGCGTCCAGTTGTCCTCGACGACGGCGCCGTGCTTGATGAGGTTAGACATTCGCAAGCTCCTTCTTCGGGGCAACAGCCGGTGTGCCGTACACGCGGGCCTTGAAGGGGTCGAGGCCGATACGGCGCACGACGTCGATGAACTTTTCGTCGCCTTCGCGGTGTTCGACGAAGACGCTGATGATCTTGCTGATTACGTCCGGCACATCGGCCGCTGCAAACGCACGACCGATCACGCTGCCGATCGTCGCTTCATTGCCCTGCTGCCCGCCGAGCGAGATCTGGTACCACTCCGAGCCATCCTTATCGACACCGAGGATGCCGATGTGGCCGACATGGTGATGACCGCAGCTGTTCATGCAGCCGGAGATGTTCAGTTCGATCTCGCCCAGGTCGAACAGGAAGTCGAGGTTGTCGAAGCGTTCCTGGATTGCCTGTGCGATCGGGATGCTCTTGGCGTTGGCGAGCGAGCAGAAGTCGCCGCCGGGGCAGCACACGATGTCGGTCAGCAAGCCGATGTTTGGCGTGGCAAGGCCCGCGGCGCGCGCCGTCTGCCACACATCGAACAGATCGCTGAGTTTCACGTCGGCGAGGATCAGGTTCTGCTCGTGCGACACGCGCAGCTCGCCAAAGCTGTAGCGATCGGCCAGGTTGGCGACGATTTCCATCTGCTCGGCGGTGGCATCGCCCGGTGCAATGCCGGTCTTCTTCAGCGACAGCGTGACCGCGCGGTAGCCCGGAACCTTGTGCGGATGCGTGCAGCGCTTGAGCCAAGCAGCGAAGGCGGGATTGGTTGCGGCCTTGTCGTTGAAATCAGGGTCGCAGTCGGCAAGCTTTTCATAGGCTGGCGGCCTGAAGTGCGCGCTGACGCGGTCGAGTTCTGCCTGGGTGACGGTACTCGGGCCGTCTTTCCAGAACGCCCACTCTTCCTCGACCTGACGCTTGAATTCCTCGATGCCGAGCGCTTTCACGAGGATCTTGATGCGCGCCTTGTAGAGGTTGTCGCGGCGGCCGTAGCGGTTGTAGACACGCAGGATCGCTTCGCAGTAGGTGATCACATGCTTCCACGGTAGGGCTTCGTGGATCACCTGGCCGATGATCGGTGTGCGGCCCAAACCACCGCCGACCCAGACCTTCACGACAAGCTCACCCGCATCGTTGCGCAGGAACTCGAGGCCGATGTCGTGCACCCGCACTACGGCGCGGTCGCTCTGGGCGCCGTTCACCGCGATCTTGAACTTGCGCGGCAGTGCTGCGAATTCAGGGTGGAAGGTGCTCCACTGGCGCAGGATCTCGGCCAGCGCGCGCGGGTCGACTACTTCGTCCGGCGCCACGCCGGCGAACTGGTCCGTCGTGATGTTGCGGATGCAGTTGCCCGAAGTCTGGATCGCATGCATCTCGACGCTGGCCAGCTCAGCCAGGATGTCCGGCGTGTCTTCGAGCTTGGGCCAGTTGAACTGGCAATTCTGGCGCGTGGAGAAGTGCGCGTAGCCGCGGTCGTACTTGCGCGCGATCTCGGCGAGCTTGCGCAGTTGGCGGCTGGCGAGCAGGCCGTATGGGATCGCGACGCGCAGCATCGGCGCATGGCGTTGGATGTAGAGGCCGTTCTGCAGGCGCAGCGGGCGGAACTCGTCTTCCGACAATTCTCCGGCGAGATAGCGGCGCGTCTGATCGCGGTACTGGGCAACGCGCTCGTCAACGATGCGCTGGTCGTAGTTGTCGTAGCGGTACATCGTGAATCTCTCTGTTGAAATTGGGGGTAATCAGTGCGCGATCAGCTTCGTGCCGACAAGCACGAGCATGACTGCGAGCGCCGGGCGCAGGAATTTCTCCGGCACCTTTGCGGAAATATGGCTGCCGATCCATCGCGC
>JAJZLD010000253.1 GCA_021803785.1 Pseudomonadota bacterium
TTTTGAGGTGATCTCCTACATCGGCAGTCGACGTTCTGGTGAATGACGCCAAGGTACTCAGCGACGTCGCGTTTCCCGCTGACTCGGGCTACCTGAGCCTGCTGGCGGGCAATTACAACTTCAAAGTGAACGCCGCCAATACGACGACCACCGTGATCAACGCAGATGCCACGCTGGCACGCGCGAAGTCCTACTCGATCTTCGCGGTTGGCCCGCTGGCCAGCATTGAACCGTTGGTGCTGGAAGACGACCGGACCACCGTTGCCGACAAGGCAAGAGTCCGAGTGATCCATGCGTCGCCCGACGCGCCGAACGTCGACGTGCTCGCCAATGACGCCAAGGTGCTCAGCAACGTGCCCTTCAAGGCCGCCAGCGCCTACCTCGAGGTGCCACCCGGCAACTATGTTTTCAAACTTAACGTAGCCGGAACCGCGACCACCGCCCTCACCTCGCCCAGCCTGGCACTTGAAGCCGGCAAGGTTTACACCGCAATCGCGATCGGATCGACCGCGACCGGGGCCGCAAATCCGCTGGATCTGAAATTGCTAGCTGATCGTTAAGGCCGATCAGCACGGCACACCTAGCCTGCCGTCGGTGCAAACAACCGCAGGCCAGCATCACTGAATCGCCCCCTCGTTGACCACCGCGCGGGCCGAATACCTGAAGCCGCACGGGGCTACGGGGATCTGTTGAAGAACCACAAAAAAACCCGCAAAGCCTTTGGCTATGCGGGTTTTTTTGAATCTTTGGCGGATAGGGTGGGGAAACGACGAATTGGATTGCAAACCATTGATATTAAATGACTATTTCACCACCCAAAACGGCAATATAACACCCACTTGTAACACCGGAAGCGGCGTAATGCTAGCAAGCGGATAGCGATGGTTGTTCAAGTTGATGTCCCAACGAGTGGTGTAAGAGCGGAGGTATTGGGGCTCGCTGGCTTGGGCCTGTAAGGCCAAGCCAGCGAGCGCGATCGGAGGGTCATCGGACATCTTCGGTCAGGTGCAGTTACGAAGCTTCAACCTGACCGTGAGGAAGACCCTGACGACCGATGAGAGGATGCAGCTTGCCGGGCTGCTTGAGAAAGCCAGCGCCGACAATGTAGTGCGCGAGAAGGTGGAATTTGTCGCGCTGCGCATCCCGAAGTTGCGGCAGGGCAGCGACTTTCCGCCCGCTCTGGAGCCGCGACGCACCGCCGAGAAGGCGCTCGCCGCCGTGATCCAGGAAGCCAACGTGCAGGGCATCTCGACCCGCGCGATCGATGATCTGGTGCAGGCCTCAAGGTGTCGGTGCGCAAGGTTATCTGCGCCACCTGGCAGCGCTGCCGTGTGCACTTCATGCGCAACGTGCTGGCGCACGCCCCGTCGGGTCAGCGCCGCATGGTCTCGGCGCTCATCGCCACGATCTTCGCGCAGGACACCGAGGCAGCCGCCCGCGCCCAGTGGGCAAGCGTCACCGCACCGTTGCGTGAGCGCCTCCCCAAACTGGCCAAACTCATGGACGAAGCCTGCGACGACGTGCTCGCCCACATGAGCTTTTCCACCGTGCATCGCACCAAGATCCACAGCACCAACCCGATCGAACGGCTCAACGGCGAGATCAAGCGACGCACCGGCGTGGTCGGCATCTTCCCGACCGAAACTTCGATCTATCGATTGGTCGGCGCGCTGCTGCTCGAACAGAACGACGAATGGGCACTGCAACGCCGCTACATGACACTGGAACCGCTCGCCGTGGTCGGCGACACGTCCAAACTCAGCCTCTCTGCTGTGGCTGAGTAAACGTGAATTGACCCAAGCCGAACTTGATGACCCGCTGATCACCGCTTACCTTATGCCACGCGGCGGGACGCGATCGAGATCTCAGTACGAAATAGGCCGCGAGTACTGTTGGAGCACATTTCCGTACAGGGAAGAGCGAGTCGATAATAGCCACACTGGACATTGCCGACCTTACGCCATCTTATATTCCCGAACGGAAGTGCCATGACCAGCAACATCCTGATCCGCGACGAACAAAGCGCGGACGCAGCCCAGATTGCCGCAGTCACCCTTGCCGCTTTCGCGACGCTGGAAATCAGCGGCCACACCGAGCACTACATCGTTAATGCGCTGCGCGCCGCCGGGGCGCTAACGGTGTCGCTGGTCGCGGAGATTGACGGGCGTATCGTCGGCCACATCGCCTTCTCGCCGGTACGGATGTCCGACGGTAGCGCTGGTTGGTTCGGGCTCGGCCCGGTGTCGGTGGCGCCAGATCTGCAGCGCCGGGGTATCGGCACCGCACTGATTACCGAGGGGCTTGCACGATTGCGGGCAATCGGTGCCAGCGGTTGCTGCCTGGTGGGCCACCCGGCTTACTACGGCCGATTCGGTTTCAGCAACCCGCCGGAACTGGCGCTCGCGGGCGTGCCGCCAGAGGTGTTCTTTGCGCTGTCGTTCACGGGGCAAACGCCTCGCGGCGAAGTCATGTTCCACGATGCATTCAAGGCGACCGGGCCAACGCCAGCCTGAGCGGGAAAACGGCGCAACCAAGTTACTGAACTGCAAAGAGGATTTCACATGATCAGCCTCTCTACCCTGATCGCCTTCACAGTGCTCAACATGAGCTTCGCGCTCATTCCGGGGCCGGACGTGCTTTGCATCCTGACCAACTCGGTATCACGCGGCACGCTTGCCGGAGTGCAGGTTTGCCTGGGCATCGCCTGCGCGGCGCTGGTGCACGTCACCGCAGCGTCGCTCGGCCTGAGTGCATTTCTCGCTGCCGTGCCAACGGCCTTTGTGGCGGTGAAAGTGCTCGGGGCGATGTATCTGGTGTGGATTGGCTGGCAGATGCTGCGCAGCCCCGTAACGGTATCCGCCGTGTCGCGCCCAAGCCGCTGGAACGCGCCCTTCGCACAAGGCGCCGTATCGAACCTGCTGAACCCGAAGATTGCGATGTTCTTCCTTGCGATCCTGCCGCAGTTTGTCGACCCAGCCCGCGGCCACCCCGGCATTCAGGCGGCGTTGCTAGGTATTGTCTCGATTGTCTCGGGCACAGCGGTCAACCTTTGCACTGCGACGCTGGACGGCCGCGCGCGCAGCTTCATCATCGAACGGCCAAGCCTGTTCCAGCGTTTTCAGCAGTTGGCCGGCGCAGCACTGGTCCGACTCGGGATCAGGGTCGCGCTGGATCGGGCGCGATAGTAGCGCCGCGTGGCCGCATTGCTCCGGACGCCTCTTCAAGTGGCTCCAAATTCGAGTCGCGGCGAGCCTTTCTTCCACCCAAAAGCACGTCACTCACCGCCCAGGAGCAAGCATGCGTTGCACAGCCGTAGCCGTCATCGGTATCGCGTTCGCGTCAATTGCAGCCCCCGCTTGGTCACAGACGCCGGACAGCAAGCTTCCGCGCCTTGTCATTGACACTGGCCGTCAGTACGCGCAAGGCACCTTCCCGCGCGCGGCGAAGTGGCAAGGGCTCTACTGCGACAAGTCGGGGTGCGAGATCAAGCCGGCGCAGCTTCGCATCACGACCGCCACCGCGCGCAACGTGCTTGATGAGGACGAAGCGCTTGATGTGCTCGCCACCGATGACGCGCCGCTGGTTCTGTTTGCCGACATGGCGCTGAACGCGGGAAAAGTCGTGTCCTGGTACTGGGCCAGCCCGGACGGTACCGAGTCGTCACCGGGGCTGCGGCTAGCGAAGCTGGGTAAATGGGTGATGCCGTGGGGCACACGGCCGCTCACCCTTTCGTGGGTCAAGACGCCCGAGGGCAACAAGCGCTATCACGTCAGCGACGGCACGACCAAGCAGTTCCTCTTCAGCGTCGAGTCGGAGAGCCACTACGGCGGCGACACCACGCCGATCGTCCACTGGGTGGGCGACCTGGACGGCGACGGCATGCTGGATCTCGTGCTCAGCATCCCGGATGACAACTGCGGTTTCGACGAACGGCTCTACCTGTCGTCCGGTGCGGGTGATGGAAAGCTTTTGCGCAAGGCGGCGCAACTGGCTGGGCGAGAAGCCGCCTGCGGGTGCTGAACGCGCCGTGAAAACGCCCGCTACGCGATGGCCGTTCGTTCAGTCGACGCGCGTGTCGCTGCCGGCGGACACACTGTTGAGGCGGGCGATTAGTTCGTCGAGCAGCCCCTTGAGCGCAATGCCCTTTTCGATCGGCAGATTCAGCGACTCGAACATCGCAGTCGGCACGCAACCGCATCGGCCCTTGAGTGCGGCGCCAGCGTCGGTAAGGCTGATTTGCACGACGCGCTCGTCCGCTGTGCTGCGGGTGCGACGCACATAGCCGAGTTGTTCGAGCCGCTTGAGCAAGGGGGTCAGCGTATTGGTATTGAGCATCGCGCGTTCGACGATGTGCGACACCGTGCAAGGGGCGTCTTCCCACAGGATCATCAGCACGATGTACTGCGGGTAGGTGAGCCCGAGCGGTTCGAGCAGCGGCTGATACAGCCGCGTCACAAGCCGCGATGCGGCGTAGAGCGGAAAGCAGAGCTGACGGTCGAGCCGCAGGTAGTCGTCGGTATTCGGGGCCTGCGGCTGCGACACATCAGTCATTTCAAACTCCAAGGGCTGTGCGAATCTCGCCCTCGATTTTCGCCGGTTGCGCGGTGGGCGCAAAGCGCCGCAGCGGTTGACCGTCGCGCCCGACGAGGAACTTCGTGAAGTTCCACTTCACGTTGCTGCCCAACAAATCAGGCAGTTTCGCTGTGAGCCACTTGAACACCGGGTCAGGGCAATCGCATGAAGGTCATGGGAGTCCGAGGAGTTGGGCGCGGTAGAGATCAGAAGTTGCGGCGATGAGTCGCCGCGCCTTGATACCGCCCTTGCGTGGATTGGGATCGAGGCGAATAAGGTTCAAGGTGATGTGCTTCAAGACCGCGAGATTGTGTGCGGCATGGCCGGTGCGGGCGCGCATCCGGTCATCGGCGAAGATGACGTCCAGGCACCAGTGCAAGCGGTTCTCGATGCTCCAGTGCGACCGGATTGCCT
>JAJZLD010000254.1 GCA_021803785.1 Pseudomonadota bacterium
CAAGCCCTGTCGCCAGATTGCGCGCCACCGTTTCGGCGAGTCGTGTACTGCCCAAGGCCGACTCGGCGCGGCGGACGGCCTCGACCCCGGTGCGATAGCGTTCCGCCCATGCCGCGTCCTGGTAGGCGGTGAGGAAGGCGACGCGCGAGCTCAGGACTTCGTCGAGCGTTTGCGTAGGCTTGAGCGGAATCACTGGCGCCGGGAAGGCGATGCGATCCACCGCGCTGCGGTCGTGCGCGGCGCGGCGCCCCCAGGCGAATGCAGCCTTGTTCATGTCGACCGCCACCCCGTTCATTTCGATCGCCTGCATCAGCGCGGCTTCCGACACCGGTACCAGCCCGCGCTGCCAGGCATAGCCGAGCAAGAACAGATTGGTTGCGATGCCGTCACCCATCAGCGCGGTGGCGAGTTTCTGCGCGTCGAGGAAGTCCACCGAATTCGGGCCGATTGCATCCGCAATCGCAGCCTGCATCGTGTCGAGCGGGAACTGCCAGTCCGGATTGTGCGCAAACTCTGACGTTGGCGACTGGGCGCAGTTCACCACCGCGCGGGTCTTGCCCAGGGCCATTTTTGCGAGCGCTTCGTCTGAAGCCGAAACGATCACGTCGCCACCGATCACGGCGTCCGCTTCCCCGGCCGCAACGCGCACCGCATGCAGGTCCTCCGGCCGATTCGCAATCCGCACATGCGAGTACACCGAGCCACCCTTTTGCGCGAGCCCCGTCATGTCCAGCACCGTGACACCCTTGCCGTCGATATGCGCCGCCATGCCGATCAGCGCGCCGATCGTCACGACACCGGTGCCACCCACGCCGGTGATCAGAATGCCGAACGGTTGCGCGGTGTCCGGCAGCCTTGGCGCCGGCAGCGCGAAACCCTCCGTAGCTTGGCCGGCGAGTGCGCGCCCTTTGCGTACCTTGCCGCCTTCTATCGTCACGAAGCTCGGGCAGAACCCGTTGAGGCAGGAGTAATCCTTGTTGCAGGCCGATTGGTCGATCGCACGCTTGCGGCCGAATTCGGTTTCCACCGGCACGATCGCCATGCAGTTCGATTGCACACCGCAATCGCCGCAGCCTTCGCATACCGCTTCGTTGATGAAGGCGCGGCGCTGCGGGTCTGGGAAGCTGCCGCGTTTGCGCCGGCGCCGTTTCTCGGCGGCGCAAGTCTGGTCGTAGATGATGGCTGACACCCCCGGCAGCTCGCGGAATTCGCGCTGCACCGCATCCATTTCGTCGCGATGCCGCATCGGCACATGGCCCAGATCGCTCGGGCCATAGGCGCGCTCGGTACCGTCGGTGACGACGACCAGGTTATGCACGCCTTCGGCCTTCAACTGGGCGACGATCATCGGCACCGTCAGCGGGCCGTCGATCGGCTGGCCGCCTGTCATCGCAACGGCGTCGTTGTAGAGGATTTTGTACGTGATGCCCGGCGCCTTCTCGTTGCCGAGGGCCGCGCGCTGTAGCGCCGCGACCGACTGCCGCACCGCCAGCAGGCCGGAGTGGAAGTAGGTGCCATCGCCGAGGTTCGCGAACACATGGCGGGTATTCGTAAAGGGCGCCTGGCCGACCCAGGTCACGCCTTCTCCGCCCATGTGCGTGAAGGTGGTCGTGTTGCGCCCGTGCATCCAGGTCACCATGTAATGGCACCCGATGCCGCCGACTGCGCGCGAGCCCTCCGGCACCTTGGTCGAGGTGTTGTGCGGGCAGCCGGGGCAGAAGGTCGGCACTCGGTCGATCGCGAACACCTTTTTTGCCAGCGCCTGCTCCTTGGCTTCGAGAAAGGCGAGGCGCGCCTTCATGCGATCGGAGGTGTGGAAGCGCGCGATGCGGCTCGCGATCGCGCGGGCGATCATCGCCGGCGTCAGCTCGCCGGCCGCGGGCAGCAGCCAGTCGCCATGCCACACCTTGCCCTGACCGCCCACCTCAAAAGCCCACTCACCTTTCTCGTCGAACTTCCCCACGACGCGCGGCCGAACATCCTCGCGCCAGTTGTAGAGCTCTTCCTTGAGCTGGTATTCGAGCAACTGACGCTTCTCCTCAACCACCAGGATCTCGTCCAGCCCCTCAGCGAATTGGCGCAGACCTTCGCATTCCAGCGGCCACACCATGCCGACCTTGTAGAGCCGGATGCCGATCTCGGCCGCAAGCGCCTCATCGATGCCCAGATCGTCCAGCGCCTGGCGGACGTCGAGGTAGGCCTTGCCCGAGGTGATGATGCCCAGTCGTGGCTGAGGCGAATCGATCACGATGCGGTTGAGCCCGTTTGCGCGGCAGTAGGCGAGCGCCGCGTAAAGCTTGTAGTGCAACAGGCGCTTTTCCTGCACCAGCGGGGGATCCGGCCAGCGAATGTTCAAACCGTCTGGCGGCAGCGTGAAGTCAGTCGGAATCTTCACGCTCACCCGGTGCGGGTCAATGTCGACGGAAGCAGAGGTCTCAACCGTGTCGGCGAGCGCCTTGAAGGCGACCCAGCAGCCCGAGTAGCGCGAGAGCGCCCAGCCATGCACACCGAAGTCGAGGTATTCCTGGACGCCGGCGGGCGCCAGTACCGGCATCATCATCGACTTGAAGAAGTGGTCGGTCTGGTGCGGCAGCGTCGAGGATTTGGCGGCATGATCGTCCCCTGCGATCACCAGCACGCCGCCCTTGGGGCTGGTGCCTGCGGCATTCGCGTGGCGGAATACGTCGCCCGAACGGTCAACGCCGGGCCCCTTGCCGTACCACATCGAGAACACGCCGTCGTACTTCGCGCCGGGGTAGAGGTTGACTTGCTGGGTGCCCCAGACGGCCGTCGCTGCGAGATCCTCGTTGACGCCGGGCTGAAAGACGATCTCATGGCTCTTGAGATGCGCCTTGGCCTTCCAGAGTGCCTGGTCGAGGCCACCAAGCGGCGAGCCGCGGTAGCCCGATACAAAGCCGGCGGTGTTGAGCCCGGCCGCCTGATCCCGTTCCTTCTGGATCATCAGCAGCCGAACCAGCGCTTGGTAGCCGGTCATGAAAACCCGACCGGACGTGATCTCGTACTTGTCTTCCAGGCTCACCGCGCGTGCGGGGACCTGGGCGGCCGATGCTTCCGCCATGGGGCGTCTCCTCTACAAAAATCGTGTTTTTGCTCTGCCCGGCCTATCCCATCTTTTGAATGGGCAGCCTTGCGCTCGTGTCGAAACTCTCGACGCCAAGCGCGGATTGTCGCGGCGAGTGCGCAACGCTGCGCCGCCGCAATGTCAGTCCTGAGACAGTTTGGGAATTCGCCTCGATGGAGGTCGTCAATCCACTATAGGACGCGGGGTAGGAAGCGCCAATCCACGCCGGGGAAGAGGTCGTTCTCGACGACCATTTTTCGCCTATTTTGAAAATCGGGTTGACAGCGCTTCTTGGTCTCTCTAAAGTAGCTGGCTTCGCACGGGGAGGGGTTCCCGAGCGGTCAAAGGGATCAGACTGTAAATCTGACGGCTCTGCCTTCGAAGGTTCGAATCCTTCCCCCTCCACCAAGTATTTCGGCCTTGTTGCGGTAGTAGGTAACAAGGTGGGCGGCGAAAGTCGTCGGCCTGCGGGTGTAGCTCAATGGTAGAGCAGAAGCCTTCCAAGCTTACGACGAGGGTTCGATTCCCTTCACCCGCTCCAAGTTATTGCAGTGCCCTTGTAGCTCAGTGGTAGAGCACTCCCTTGGTAAGGGAGAGGCCACGTGTTCAATCCACGTCAAGGGCACCATTCGTTTTTGCTGGCCCGGTGCAGGGAAGTGTCCTCGCTCCGGGTTTTTATTACGACATCTGGGGTAGTGACATGGCCAAGGAAAAATTCGAGCGGACGAAACCGCACGTGAACGTCGGGACCATCGGTCACGTTGACCATGGCAAGACCACGCTGACCGCAGCAATCACCACCGTGCTGGCAGCCAAGTTTGGCGGCGCAGCGAAGGCGTACGACCAGATCGACGCGGCGCCGGAAGAAAAGGCTCGCGGCATTACGATCAATACCGCGCACGTTGAGTACGAGACGGCTAACCGTCACTACGCGCACGTTGACTGCCCGGGTCACGCTGACTACGTCAAGAACATGATTACCGGTGCGGCCCAGATGGATGGAGCGATTCTGGTCTGCTCGGCCGCTGACGGCCCGATGCCGCAAACGCGTGAGCACATCCTGCTCGCCCGTCAGGTCGGTGTGCCGTACATCATCGTCTTCCTGAACAAGTGCGACATGGTCGATGACGCCGAGCTGCTCGAGCTGGTCGAAATGGAAGTGCGCGAGCTGCTCTCCAAGTACGAATTCCCTGGCGACGATGTGCCTATCGTCAAGGGTTCGGCGCTCAAGGCCCTCGAAGGCGACAAGGGCGAGCTCGGCGAAGGCGCCATCATGGCCCTGGCTGACGCGCTCGACTCCTACATCCCGACCCCGGAGCGCGCGATTGACAAGCCGTTCCTGCTGCCGATCGAAGACGTATTCTCGATCTCGGGTCGCGGCACCGTGGTGACCGGTCGCGTTGAGCGCGGCGTCATCAAGGTCGGCGAAGAAATCGAAATCGTTGGTATCAAGCCGACGGTCAAGACCACCTGCACTGGCGTTGAAATGTTCCGCAAGCTGCTCGACCAAGGTCAGGCAGGCGACAACGTGGGCGTGCTGCTGCGCGGCACCAAGCGTGAAGAGGTTGAGCGTGGTCAGGTTCTGGCCAAGCCGGGCTCGATCACGCCGCACACGCACTTTACCGGCGAAGTGTACGTGCTGTCGAAGGATGAAGGTGGTCGTCACACCCCGTTCTTCAACAACTACCGCCCGCAGTTCTACTTCCGTACCACCGACGTGACCGGTTCGATCACGCTGCCGGAAGGCACCGAGATGGTCATGCCTGGCGACAACGTGTCGATCACCGTTAAGCTGATCGCCCCGATCGCCATGGAAGAAGGTCTGCGTTTCGCAATCCGCGAAGGCGGCCGTACGGTTGGTGCTGGCGTCGTCGCCAAGATCATCGAGTAATTGTTGT
>JAJZLD010000255.1 GCA_021803785.1 Pseudomonadota bacterium
TCGTCGTATTGGCGGCGTTCACTTTGAAGTTGTAATTGCCCGCCAGCAGGCTCAGGTAGCCCGAGTCAGCGGGAAACGCGACGTCGCTGAGTACCTTGGCGTCATTCACCAGAACGTCGACTGCCGGTGCGTCGGGTGAGGCGTGCATCACGCGCACCTGGGTTGTCGCGTCGGGTAGTTCGAGCTTGGGCGTGGCGCTGTCGCGCGTCAGCACGAGCAGGCTCACTGGCGAGTGCCCGCTGGAATCCGGCACGGCTAACGCCACTAGGTCCATACCAGCGGCAAGGCTGACCGTGCCCGAGTCATAGGCCACCGTCTTCGTGCCGGCGAGCGTGATCCGGATACGGTAGTCGCCGGCTTGCACCTGCAGCGCATCGCTGACGGCCTTGTAGGCCGCGTTGGCCACAACCGGGGTTGCGCTGGCGAGATCCGCGCTTGGCGGTGTCACGTAGATGTCGACAGCCGGTACGGCGGGCGAGGCATGGCCGGCACGCAGTTTCAGCTTGCCGCCATCGGGCGCGGTGCCGCTTTCGCTGATCACCAAGGGCTCAACGGTGCCACCCGACAGGCTGCCAACGGCGACGACCGTGGTGTAGCTGTCGGCCGCCAGGTTCAGCGTGGCCTTGATGACCTGCGGCGTCATCGCGCCTTCGGGCGTGACGATGACTTCCGGACTGCCGGCGTCGACCTTGAGGAAGCTGGTGGCGTCCTTGTAGGCAACGCCGCTCAGGGCCTTTGCGCCGGCGAGATACACGTCGACCTTGGGGGCGTCTGCGCTGGCATGCACAACACGCAGGCGGGCTTCCGGCTTTGCTGGCGCCGGCGCGGGATCGTCGCTGCCGCACGCGGCGAGCAGGGCGACGGAAGACCCGGCGATGAGCCAGGAACGAATCGAAATCATGGGCGCTCTCCGTTGATGTTTCGGTATGGGTGGTAGGGTGCGAACCGCGTTTGTGCACTGCGCAGTGCACGGAAGTACCGGTACGTTCTGATTTATACTCAGCAGTCACAAAATATACAAGTAGATTTTTATGTGACTCTTTAGGTGGATTTCGGACCGCTCCGCGCTAGAATTGCGCCATGACTGCCACTGCTCCCACCCGACCCAGCTTCAAACAACGCCAGTTCGAGGCGCGCGAAGACGCGATCCTCGATGCCGCGCATGAGCTGCTGGCCACCAAGGGTTACGACCAGACCACGGTCGACGAGGTGGCTGCCGCAGTCGGTATCGCCAAGGCGAGCCTCTACAAGCACTTTCCGTCGAAGGAGGCGCTTGCGACGGCGGCGATGAAGCGCATGATCCAGCGTGCGCTTGCGTTCATTGATGGCCTGTCGCCATCGCTTTCTGCCGACGAGTCTCTGCGTGCCGTGCTGGAATGGGCCTTGCGCCTGCGCTTGGCGGGGGGGCTTCCGACGCTGCCATCTAGCAACTCAGCCTTGGTGGCTGCGCTCACGCAAGACGAAGCCTATGTCGCGTTGGTCACCGAGCTCACCGGGCGGCTCGGGCTCTGGGTGCAGTTCGGAAAGGCCCTGGGGAAACTGCGCGCGGATCTTCCGGATGAGGTGATCCTGCTCTCGTTCTATGCGCGCACCTGTGACCCGGCCATCGACTTTCTGAAGCGAGGCGGCTCGATGGATGACGAGACGATCGTCCAGTCGATGCTCAAGCTCTTCTTCGATGGAGTGCGCCGAAGCGCTTAGCGGCGCGAGTACGAACCTCTGGCAGCGGCTTGCCGGCAGGGGCCGGTTCTCGCCTCCAGCGGTGCCAAGGCCAAGTGCTGCTCAGTGCCACCACGATCCAGCAAGCGCTCAGATCGTATCCAGCCCCCTCTTCAAGCTACTTGCACGCGCTTGCAGGGCGTCGAGCTGCGGCCCAGCCATCTTGCGCAGTTGGCGATAAACCATAGCAAGCCGTTGGTTGTGGCCAAGCGTGGCTTCATGCCGAGCAAAGAAGTCCCAGTACAGCGCATTGAAGGGGCAGGCGCGTTCGCCGATTTTCGCTTTCCTGTCGTAGTGGCAACCCTCGCAGTAGTCACTCATGCGGTCGATGTAGGCGGCGCTGCTGACATAGGGCTTCGTGGCGAGCCGGCCGCCGTCGGCAAACTGGCTCATGCCCACGGTGTTGGGTAGTTCCACCCACTCGAAGGCGTCGATGTAGATGCCGAGGTACCAGCGGTGCAGCGCGGCCGGCTCCAGCCCGGCGAGCAGCGCGAAGTTTCCGATCACCATCAGCCGCTGGATGTGGTGCGCCCAGGCATCGTCGAGCGACTGGCCGATTGCGCGTTGCAGGCAGCGCATGCGGGTGCGGCCGGTCCAGAACCATTCGGGTAGCGGCGTTTGGTGGCCCAGGGCGTTCTGCGTTTCGTAGCCGGGCATGTGGGCCCAGTAGAAGCCGCGGACATACTCGCGCCAGCCGAGTATCTGCCGTACGAAACCTTCCACCGCCGCGAGCGGCGCATGGCCGGCGCGGTAGGCGGCTTCGGCCGCGTCGATCAGCTCGCGCGGATGCAGCATCTTCACGTTCAGCGCGAAGGAGAGCTGCGAGTGAAAGAGGCGCGGGCTGTGGCTGCTCATCGCATCCTCGAATTCGCCGAAGTGGGGCAGCGCTTCAGCGATGAAGTGTTCGAGCCCGGCGAGCGCCTCGTCGCGGTTCAGCGGCCAGCGGAAAAAGTCGGCGTGGGGCGCGCCGAAGCTGCGTACGCCAGCGGTTTCGATCATCTGCCACAGCGCGCGGTGGTCGTGGCTGGGGCGCGTGTCGGGCGGTGGCGCCGGCGTACCGGGCCAAGGCTTACGGTTTTCGGCGTCGAAGTTCCATTGCCCGCCCTCCGGCTCGCCGGTGGATGTGAGCAACACCCGGTGACGTTGGCGCATCGCCCGGTAGAAATGCTCCATCAGCCATTGCTTTCGACCACGGAAGTGCTGTGCCACGGCATCCCGCGGGGCAAGGAAGTGCTCGCTGTCGACCACGCAGGTCTCGAAGGGTTGCGCGGCTGCCCAGTCGCGCAACTGGGCATCGAGCCGCCATTCGTCGGGGGCCTGCCATTCGAGGCGGCTCGCGCCGTAGTGCCGCATCAGGGCGGCGAGGTTGTCGAGCATCGACTGGCGGTTGCTCGGGTCGTCCAGCGCGATGTAGCGCACCCGGTGGCCGGCTTCGCGCAACTGGCGCGCGAAGTCGCGCATCGCGGCGAAGATCGCGAGTATCTTCTGCGCGTGGTGCAGCACATAGTCGGTTTCCTGCCGCACCTCCATCAGCACATGCACCACGCTAGGGTCGCGCAGTGCAAACCAGCTGTGGCGAGGGTTGAGCTGGTCGCCCAGGATCAGTCGCAGGGTCTGGGCCGGTGCGCTCACGTCTTGGCACTTTCGTTGTGGTGTGCGCGGCGGCAGCGGTCCGAACAGAACTTCACCGCTTCCCAGTCGCGCGCCCATTTCCTGCGCCAGCTGAAGGGCAGGCCGCAGTGCTGGCAGGTCTTCTGCGGCAGATCGTGCTTCTTGCGCATCGGTCAGAAATCCAGTTCCTGCTGGTGTGCTGGGTTGCGAACCGCGGGCTTGCGCGGTGCAGCTCGGCGTAGGCGTGAGCCGTGTTTCTCGACGATCGCTGCCTTCGCTTCGCGAACCTCTGCACGCGCTCGCAGCGCGTGCACACGGGCCTTGGCGGCTCGGGTGGCGGATTCCAGCTCGACCGCCGGGGCAGGGATGTCCTCGCCCACCCGTACGCCGCAGCGGGCCTGCACATCGGCCGGCATACGCCAAGGTTCGAACAGCCACGCATCGGGCACGCGGCGCATGGCGGGGAGCCAATGGCGCACGAAGCGGCCTTGCGGATCGTGATCGCGAGCCTGCTTGACCGGGTTGTAGACCCGTGTGGTGTTGATGCCAGTGGTGCCTGCCTGCATCTGCATCTGGCTCCAGTGGATGCCCGGCTCGTAGTCGATGAACTGGCGCGCCAGCCAAAGGCCCACCGGCCGCCAGTGCAGCCACAGCGGGTAGGCGGCTACCGACACCAGCATCGCGCGCATGCGGAAGTTGAGCCAGCCCGTCTCGCGCAGCATCGCCATGCAGGCGTCGACCATCGGCCAGCCGGTGCGGCCGGTGGTGAGCGCGGCGAAATGGGCGTCGTTCCATTCCGCTTCGCGCAGCCCGTCGTAGCCGCGGTGCAGGTTGCGGAATTCGAGTTCGGGTTCGGATTCGAGTTTCTGGATGAAGTGGCAGTGCCAGTGCAGGCGGCTCAGAAACGCGGTGAGGCCCTGGCGCTGCCGTCCGTCCTCTGGCGCCTGCAGGGCCTCGATGCGGGCGCGGGTGGCTTGTACCACCTCGCGCATGCTCAAGCAGCCGAGCGCGAGGTAGGGCGACAGGCGCGAACAGGCGGTGGGGGCGCCCAGGGGCGAGGATATGCCGCCCCGGTACTGCCGGCTGCGATCGTCGAGAAACGCCTGCAGCACAGCGAGCCCCTCGTTCCGACCGCCGCGCTGGCGCAGAGGCGGGGCGTCGTCGGCGAGGCCAAACGCGCTGCCTGCTGGCCAGCGATCGGTCGGCCAGGGCAGAAGCCGGCCTTCGATGTGTGTGGGCTCGGGCACGAGCGGCGCCTCCATGTGTGCCTGCCAGCGCGCATGCCATACGTTGCGGGTCGCCAGCCGCCGCACCACGCCGTGTTGTGGCCACTCGCGCCAGACGACGCCGCTCGCGACGCACCAGCGCGCGACGGCCTTGTCGCGTTCGAAGGTGTGGCCGTTGCCGGTCTCCTCATGCGAGGCCAGGGTGTGGAAGGGTGCAGCGGCGTGTAGCCGGGCGAGCACCTCGGGCACTTCGCCGATCGCCAGTTGCAGTTCGGCGCCGCGCTGGCGCAACGCGCGGGCAAGGTCGCGCAGGCTCTCCTGCAGGAACAGGTAGTGCTGCAGCGCGTAGTCGGGTTGCGCCCAGAGGCTCGGCTCCAGCACATACAGGCACAGCACCG